>JAENWO010000123.1 GCA_016649925.1 Actinomycetales bacterium | reverse complement strand
GCGCAGGGTGGTGGTGGGGAGTCAGCTTGAGTGCCCGACGGTGCAGCGCCCGTCCCTGAGCAAGGTGCTACGAAGCCCACCGATGCGTGCGATCGCGGGTGCCCCCAGGCGGCTCAGGGGCGGTGGCGAGCGGCAACGTCAGAGGAGCCACAGAGCGAGGACCGGCAAGGCCAGAGCCACGAGGGCGGCGGTGACGAACATGATGATCGCCGCGACGTCTAAGAACACCAGTGTGCGGCGACCGCCCCGGCCACAAGGGTGCAGATCGAGTGCTGGCGATTACGGTCAAATCTCACATAGTGAGAGGAATCGGCAGCACTCGCGTGCTGGGGTCAGGAGGGGATGAGCGCCCAGACGGTCGTGTCCGGGCCGACCAGGACCCTCTGGTCCGCATCCACCGCCAGGTCCTGGCTGGCGTGGACGAGCTCGAGGTCGGCCGGGAGGCGGAGCACCGTCTCGCCGAGGTTGACGAGAACCAGCAGCTGCCGGTTCGTGAACGCGATGACGGAGTCTGCGCTGCCTAACGGAAGCCCGTCCACCCAGGCCAGCGAACCGGTGCCGAGGTGGAAGTCCCGGCGCACCCGCAGCGCGGAGCGGTACACCTCGTACGTGGAACCGGCGACGCCGCGCTGGGCGTCGAGGGCGTACCGGCCCCAGTCCTGCGGCTGCGGCAGCCACGTGGCGCCGGTGGGGGAGAAACCGAAGCCCGGCTCGGCCGCAGCCCAGGGCAGGGGCACACGGCAGCCGTCGCGGCCCTTCTCGGTATGGCCGGAGCGCCACCAGGCGGGGTCCTGGCGGACGTCGTCGGGCAGGGCGGTGTGGTCCGGCAGCCCGAGCTCCTCGCCCTGGTACAGGTAGGCGGACCCGGGCAGGGCCAGCATCAGGAGAGCGGCCGCACGGGCGCGCCGCAGCCCCAGCTCGACGTCCGGCTGCTCGTCCTGCGCCCCGATGCCGTTCGGGCCCTTGCCCGTCGTCCTCAGCCCGAGGCGGGACGTGGCCCGCACGACGTCGTGGTTCGACATCACCCAGGTCGTGGGGGCGCCCACCGAGTCGCAGGCCGTGAGGCCGTCGGTGATCGAGCGGCGCAGGTCCGGGGCGGACCACGGCGTGCAGAGGAAGTCGAAGTTGAACGCCTGGTGCATCTCGTCTTCTCGGACGTAGCGGGCCATCGCCTCGTCCGTGTCCGCCCATGCCTCCGCGATGAGGGCGCGGTCGCCGTCGTACGTGGCGAGGATGTCGTGCCAGCGCCGGTACACGTCGTGCACACGCGGCTGGTCCCACATCGGGGCCGGACCGATGTCCGGGTTGTCGGCGTCGTCGCCGGCGATCATCTCGGCGTGCCCCGCCCAGTCGGGGAAGTCCTGGTCCTTGATCAGCCCGTGGGCCACGTCCACCCGGAACCCGTCGACGCCGCGGTCCAGCCAGAAGCGGAGCACGGCGTCGAACTCCTCACGGACCTCCTCGTTCTCCCAGTCGAGGTCCGGCTGGTGCACGTCGAACAGGTGCAGGTACCACTGGCCGGGCGTGCCGTCGGCCTCCGTGACACGGGCCCAGCCCACCCCGCCGAACACGCTCTCCCAGTTGTTCGGGGGATCGGCGCCGTCGGGCCCCTTGCCCTCGCGGAAGATGTAGCGCTCCCGCTCCGGCGAACCCGGCGCCGCGGCGAGCGCCGCACGGAACCAGGCGTGCTCGTCCGAGGTGTGGTTCGGCACGAGGTCCATGATGACCCGCAGACCCAGCTTGTCCGCGCGGGCGATCAGGGCATCGATGTCCTCGAGCGAGCCGAACAGCGGGTCCACCTGCCGGTAGTCGGCCACGTCGTAACCGGCGTCGTGCTGGGGCGAGGTGTAGAACGGCGAGAGCCACAGGGCGTCCACACCCAGGCGGGAGAGGTGACCCAGCCGGGCCGTGATGCCGGGCAGGTCCCCGACGCCGTCACCGTCGGAGTCCGCGAACGAGCGCGGGTAGACCTGGTAGATGACCGCACTGCGCCACCACTGTGCGTCGGGTCCGCTGGGCCGGTGAACGAGGGTGGTGGTGGTCGCTGCGGCGACGGTCTGCGCTGAGGTCACCGATCCATTGTCCGGGGCGCCGTCGGGCATTGCAAAAGAGGGGCGTGAAGATCGCGGCGGATAGGGTGAGCGACGTGCCAGCAGAACAGATGCGAGAGGCGGGTGGATACGGCCCCGAAGACGAGGAGCGGTGGTTCCACGAGCCTCCCAAGTCCGCCCGGCGCTCAGCTTTCGAACGCGACCGCGCCCGCGTGGTGCACTCCTCGGCGCTGCGCCGGCTCGGGGCGAAGACGCAGGTGCTCGGCCCCGGGACGGACGACTTCGTCCGCACCCGTCTGACGCACTCGCTCGAGGTAGCCCAGGTGGGCCGTGAGCTGGGCAAGTCGCTGGGCTGTGATCCCGACATCGTGGACACGGCCTGCCTCGCTCACGACCTCGGGCACCCGCCGTTCGGTCACAACGGCGAGCGGGCCCTGCACCGGGCCGCGGCCGGCATCGGTGGTTTCGAGGGCAATGCGCAGACGCTGCGGCTCCTCACCCGGCTGGAGCCGAAGACGTTCACGCCCGACGGCGGATGCGTGGGTCTGAACCTGACCCGCGCCAGCCTGGACGCGGCCACCAAGTACCCGTGGCTCGCCGGCGAGGGCCCGCTCCGCCCCGACGGCACCCGGACGCGCAAGTTCGGCGTGTACCGCGAGGACCGCGCCGTCTTCGACTGGCTGCGTCAGGGTGCACCCGTCGGGACGCGGTGCATCGAGGCGCAGGTGATGGACCTGGCCGACGACATCTCGTACTCCGTGCACGACGTGGAGGACGCCGTCGTCTCGGGCCGGGTGGACCTGGCCCGGCTGCGCGAGGACGAGGCCCGCGAGCAGGTGGTCACCCAGGTGCGCGACTGGTACGACCCGGACGTGACGGACGACGACCTGTTCGACGCCATGGATACCCTGGGCTCGTTGCCGTCCTGGGTCCACCGCTATGACGGCACCCGGCGCGGGCTCGCCGCGTTGAAGGACATGACCAGTCAGCTCATCGGCCGGTTCTGCGACGGGGCGGCCGGCGCGACCCGGGAGCGGTACGGGTCCGGACCGCTGACCCGTTACGACGCCGACGTCGTCCTGCCGCCGTCGATCCTCGCCGAGATCACCGTGCTGAAGGGTGTGGCCGCGGCCTTCGTGATGGCACCGCGCGAGGGCGAGCCGGTCTACCGGCACCAGCGCCGAGTGCTCGTCGACCTCGTCCACGTGGTGTACGAACGTGCCGAGCTCGCCCTCGAGGAGACGTTCGCCGAGGACTGGAGCAGGGCCGACGGCGACGACGCGCGCCTGCGTGTGGTGGTCGATCAGGTCGCCTCCCTCACCGACGTCTCCGCGCTGAAGTGGCACGCCCGGCTCTGCGGGACGGATGCCGACCCACGGGTCGGCGAGTGAATGAGCCGGGTGAGTACGGCGCCGCGGAGACGATGGCGGGTCACGTCCCCGTGATCCCGGTGGTGGAGATGCCCTTGATGATCTGGCGCTGGAAGAACAGGAACAGGACGATCAGCGGCAGCGCCGCGAGCATCGCCTGGGCCATGTTCGCCGCGTACTGGATGCCGTAGGCGCTGATCACCGTCTGGAGACCGACGGGCAGCGTCATCAGCTCGGACTTGTTGATGACGATGAACGGCCACAGGAAGTTGTTCCACGCACCGATGAACACGAAGATCGACACGGCGCCGAGGATCGGCCGCGAGAGCGGCAGGACGATCTGCAGCAGGATCCGCAGTCGGCTCGCGCCGTCCATCAGGGCGGCCTCCTCGAGCTCGCGCGGGATCTGGTCGAAGAACTTCTTGAGGATGAACACCATCGGTGCCGCGATGACCTGCGGAAGGATGATGCCCCAGTAGGTGTCGACCATGTTCAGGGTCAGCATCTGCTGGAACAGCGGCACGATGAGGATCTGCCCGGGGACCATGATCGAGGCGACGATCACCGCGAGGAGCATCTTGCGCCCCGCGAAGTCGAACCGCGAGAGGGCGTACCCGGCCAGGGCGGAGATCGTCACCGTGATCAGCGTGATCGCGCTCGACGTGAGGAGGCTGTTCCACGCCCACCGGGGCACCATGCCCTCGGAGAGGGTGGTGATGTAGGCGTCGAGCGTGAAGCCCTCCGCGGGGATCAGCGTGATCGGGAACGCCGCGGCCTCCTGCTCGGTCTTGAGCGAGGTGAGGAGCGCCCACGCCACGGGTGCGAGCCACGCGATCGCCAGGACGGCGAGGATGACGAGCGCCACCACGCGTCCCGCGGTGGGCCGCGGACGGCGGTTGCCTCCTCGGGCAGCCTGCGTCACCGATGCCGGGGACGTGCGGGGGAGGGCCTGTGCGGTCATGACTTCACCGTCCTGCGGGAGGAGATCACCAGGTACCCGATCGAGATGCCGATGATGAGGAAGAAGAAGATGTAGGAGATGGCCGAGGCGTAGCCGAGCCGGTAGCCGGTGAAGCCGGCCTCGTAGACGTACTGCAGGATCGGCCGGGTGGCACCGGCCGGACCTCCACCGGTCATCTGGTAGATCTGGTCGAAGACCTTGAGCGAGGCGAGGATCTGCAGGACGAGCACGAGCACCGTCGTCGGGCCCAGCTGCGGCACCGTGATCGAGAGGAACTGGCGCCACTTGCCGGCGCCGTCGAGCGAGGCCGCCTCGTAGAGCTGCTCGGGGATGTTCTGCAGAGCGGCGAGGTAGAGCAGGAAGTTGAACCCGATCGTCCACCAGACCGTGGTGATCACGACGGCGTGCATGGCGGTGTTCGGATCCGAGAGCCAGGGGATCGGGTCGATGCCGATCTTGCCGAGCAGGTCGTTGATGAGCCCGAGCTGGGGGTTGTAGAGCCACTTCCAGAACAGCGAGACCACCGTGGAGGCGAGCAGGAACGGGAGGAAGAAGGACAGCCGCCAGAACCACTGGCCGGGGATGCCCAGGTTTACCAGCACCGCGAGGGCGAGGGAGATCAGCACGAGCGGGATCGTGGACAGGACGGTGAACCAGGCGGTGTTCGCCAGCGAGCTCCAGACCTCCGGGTCGGCGAACGCCTCGGACCAGTTGGCGAAGCCGATCCAGCCGGCGTTGGCGCCGGTGAGGCTGCGGCCGGTGAAGCTCATCCACAGCCCGTAGACGGTGGGCCAGAGGAGGAACGTCACGAAGGCGACGAGGAACGGTGCGCAGTAGAGCCAGCCGCGGACGTTGTCCTCACGCCTGCGCCGGCTCAGGCTGGGCCGGGTGGCTCGGGCGACGGCCGCCGGTGTGGCGGTCCGTGTGTCGACACTCATCGGGCGACTCCTCTGGCGCTCGTGTGGCACGGGGGGACGTGGACCGGCGACGGCGTCGCGTGCGCGCTCATACCGGGCTCGGCTTCGCGAGCAGAGCGTTGATGCGCTTGACGAACCCGTCGAGCCCGTCCTTGGGGGTGACGGTGCGCATGAACACGTTCTGGACGTGGTCACCGAAGTAGCGGTGGAAGTCCGAGCCGGAGCCGGAGAACCACGCCTCGGGGTCGTAGACCAGGTAGTCCCGCGCCTCGGCGTAGTGGGACTGCGGGATGAGGTCGGCGTACGCCGGATCGTCGACCACGGGGTTGTACGCGGGGATATGCCCGGCCTCGGCCCAGGCGAGCGAGCCCTTGAGGATGGAGGCGACGAACTCGTGGACGATGCGCCGTCGATCGGGGTCCGGGTTGGACTGGTGGGGCAGGACGAACGAGTGCGAGTCCGCGTAGGCGACCGGGGTGCCGAAGACGTTGGGGACGACCTTCATGTCGAACGGCACGCCCTGGGCCTTGTAGCTGCCCGTCTCCCAGACGCCGCCGAAGAACATGCCCGCCTTCCCGGTGGCGAACTCGGAGATGGCCGTGCCGCCGTCGTGGCTGGCGTTGCCGAGCTTGCCGTCGATGAGGGAGAGGATCCACTCGAGGGTGTCGATCGCGAGGCCCTCGTCGTAGACCATCTTGCCGCCGACGGGCAGCTCGATCGTCCCGCCCATCTGGCAGTAGTACGTGTAGAACATCCGCCACATGTTGGAGCCGTCGCCGAGGTACCCGAACGCGAGGCCGTGCCCGCCATCGCTGGCGTCGCCGAGGCGGGCCGCGAGATCCTTGAACTCCTCCGGGGTGGAGACGTCCACGAGTTGACCGTTGCTGCCCAGCGCACCGGCCCGGTCCGCGATCTCGGTGTTGTAGTAGAGGACGAACGGGTGGCTGTCCAGGGCGACTGCGGTGAGTTCGCCGGCGAAGAGGTTCTTGGCCCAGATGCGCTCGGGAAAGTCGCCCTCGCGGAGTCCGAGCTCGTCGAAGAGCCCGCGGTCCCAGGTGTCCAGCAACCCGCCGGGTGCGTACCCCGGGATGCGTGCGGCGTGCATGATCGCGACGTCGGGGGCGCGCCCGCCGGCCGAGGCCATCGCGAGCTTCGTGTAGTACGGGGATCCCCAGGCGAGCACCGTCTGGGTGATGAGGGCCTCGTTCTGCGACTGGTTGAAGCCGTCGACCAGGGCGCCCATCTTCTCCCCGTCCGGCCCGGACAACAGGTGCCAGTAGCTGAGGTTCTGCCGGGATCCGCCAGCGGCGCCGGAGGCGCATCCGGTCAGCGAGCCGAGCGCCAGACCGCCCAGCAGGGCAGCGCCGCCCTGGAGCAGGCCTCGTCGGGAGATCGCGCCGGGTGGTGACGCGGCGTTCATCGGTCGATGCATGAGCCACTCCTTCGTGGTCGATCGGCGAACCATGGTGGTCCGGCGCCGCTCAACATACATCGATGTAAAGCACCCGTCAACGGTTCTTGTGAACGTTCACTCCGTCAGTCGGAGCGTTCACCGCCGAACCGCTGGTAGATCCCTGGGTCCGCCTGGCGGCGGCCCCGGAGAGCCGAGTCCGTGACTCGCCTGCGTCGGAGGACCGCAACATGGACGAGCACCCACGCCCCGGTGCGCACGGAGCGGCGGCGCGGTGCCGACCCGCAGGACGGGTGCCGACCCGCAGGACGGGTGCCGACCCGCAGGACGGGTGCCGACCCGCAGGACGG
>JAENWO010000203.1 GCA_016649925.1 Actinomycetales bacterium | reverse complement strand
GTGCTGCTGGGCAGGTGGATGGCGGCGGGCGCCGAGGTCTTCATCTTCGACGAGCCCACGAAGGGTATCGACGTCGGGACCAAGGCGGAGATCTACGGCGTGATGCGCCGCCTGGCAGATGGGGGAACCGGCGTCATTGTCGTGTCCTCCGAGCTGCCGGAGGTGCTCGCGGTGTGCGACCGGATCCTCGTCTTCGCGGACGGGCAGATCCAGGCGGAATACACCGCTGATGAAGCAACCGAAGAAGGGCTCGTCCGGTCAGCGACCGTGACGGCGGACCTGGAGCGAGGCTGACATGACCGCGACGACGAAGTCCACACTGACCCAGAAGCGCGAGACGAAGGAGACCGGACGCGAGGTCTTCACCCGATACTGGGGCAGGTACAGCGCGATCGCGATCCTCGCGCTCATGCTCGTGGTGTTCTCCGCTCTCGAGCCGGCCTTCCTCAGAGGAGGGAACCCCCCGCGCATCGTCGAGCAGAGCTCGATCACGATCCTGCTGGCGTTCGGCGAGTTCTTCGCGATCCTCCTGGCGGGGATCGACCTGTCGGTGGGCTCGGTGATGGCGTTCTCCAGCGTGGTGAGCGCGCAGCTCATGGCCGGCGGAACCGCGTGGCCTCTCGCGGTGGTGGTCGGCGTCCTCGTCGGCTCGGCGATCGGCGCGCTGAACGGGACGCTGATCTCGGTGACGAAGCTGCACCCGTTCATCATCACGCTCGGGACGATGGCGGTCTTCCGGGGCATGACGTATGTCGTCTCGGACGCCACGGCGGTCTCGGGCCTTCCTCCGGCGTTCTCCCGGACGATCGGCGGACGGGTGTTCGGCGCCGTCCCGGTACCGGTCCTGGTCGTCGCGCTCGTGCTCGCCGTCCTGGTCTTCTTCACGGTCAAGACCAAGGCTGGCCGCAACCTGTACGCGATGGGGGGAAACCCCCAGGCCGCGTGGTACGCGGGGATCAACTCCACTCGCCACACGCTGCTCGCCTTCACGATCTCCGGCACCTGCGCCGGACTGGCCGGGATGGTCAACGTCGCTCGCCTCGGTGCAGCGGAGCCAAACGCCGGAACCGGCTACGAACTCTTCGCGATCGCCGCCGTGATCATCGCTGGCACCAGCTTCTTCGGGGGAGAGGGCCTGATCTGGAAGGTGCTCATCGGCGGCCTGATCATCGGCACGATCAACAACGGCCTCAACATGGTCGGCGTCTCGTCCTACTACCAGCAGATCGCGATGGGGTCCCTGATCGTCATCGCCGTAACCCTCGACCGCTACTTCGGGCCGCGTGCGGCCCTGCGTCGGTGAACCGGCCCGCACGCCCTGAGGGCGCACCCGAGGACCATCTGCCGAGCAACCAAGGAAGTGTGGAGACCATGACCAGGGCACGTCCGGAGTTCTCGGTCTCGCTCATGTGCATGGATCTCATGCGGGCCGGCGAACAGCTGGCGGTGCTCAATGACCGCGCGAACCAGTACCACGTTGACATCATGGACGGTCACTTCGCGAAGAACATCACCCTCAGCCCCGACTTCGTCAAGGCCGCCCACGACTTCGGAGCGCTGCCGATGGACATGCACCTGATGACCGAGCATCCGGGTGACTGGATCGAACTGCTCGCCGAGAACGGTGCCTCGACGATCTCCGTCCACGCCGAGACCGTGAACCGGGACGCCTTCCGTCAACTCGATCGGATCCGTTCGTCAGGCTGCGGCACGGGCGTGGTGCTCAACCCCGCGACACCGCTTTCGGAGGTCCAGCACTACCTGGAGCGGATCGATCTCCTGACGATCATGACGGTCGACGTCGGTTACGCAGGCCAACCGTTCATCGCCGAGATGTTGCGCAAGATCGAAGCCGCCGCCGAGCTCAAGCGCTCCGAAGGCCTGGGCTTCAAGCTGCAGATCGACGGCTCATGCAACGGCCGCACGTTCGGCAGGCTCTGGGACGCCGGTGCCGAGGTCTTCATCCTCGGCTCATCCGGCCTGTTCGGACTCGACCCGGACCTGGCGACGGCCTGGGCAATCATGCAGGGCGCCTTCTCCGACGCGACGTCGGTGGTCCTGTGATGAGCGATGGCGGACCCACCCAGGGGGCGGTCCTGGCTGTCGACATCGGGGGCACGCATCTGCGGGCAGGACTCGTGCGCGAGGACTTCACGGCGCACCAGGTCGAGATCGTCAGCAGCCTGCACATCCTTGAGGTCGAGGATCCCTCAGCTGCCCTGCTCGCCTTCGTCACGGACTACCTCGGCCGATGCACCGGCGGCGCACCCCCGTTGGCGATCTCGGTCGGTTTCCCCGCGACGGTCAGCAGGGACCGTCGCACGGTGCTGTCCGCCACCAACATCCGGTCCATGCAGAACCTGCCGATCGCCGACTTTCTCGAGGCTGCGCTCGGCGTGCCGGCGCTCATCGACCGCGACGTCAACATGGTGCTGCGGCACGACATGAACTCGCTGCACGTCCCGCGCCAGGGCGTCACGGTCGGCTGCTACGTCGGCACCGGACTCGGCAACGCGATCAGCATCAACGGCGAGATCCTCGTCGGCCGACACGGAGTCGCGGGAGAGCTCGGCCACCTGCCTGTGCACGGCCTGTCGTTGGTGTGCGGGTGTGGGAACACCGGATGCATCGAGACGGTCGCCTCAGGGAAGTACTTCGCGGAAATGGCAAGCAGGACGTTCCCGGGAACGCCGATGGGGGACGTTCTGCCGAGGTACTCCAACCACCCGAAGGTCCTTGAGTTCCTCCGCTACGTGGCCGTCGCGATCGCCAGCGAGGTGAACATCCTCGACCCCGAGGTCGTCATCCTCGGCGGTGGTGTCGTCCAGGCGCATGGATTCCCCCGGGAGACGCTCGAAGCCGACGTCCGCGAGCTCGCCCGCAAGCCCTACCCCTCGGAGGACATCACATTCCTCTACTCGAAGGGCGGCCAGCAGGCCGGCGTGATCGGGGCCGGGATCTACGCGTGGGATGCACTGCACGCCGGTCTGTCGCCAGCCGCGGCAGCCAGCTTGGCTGCGTCGAGAGCGTGATGCTGTTGGGACGGCGCCGTGGCGTCGACAGTGGGGAGGAGTCACCGTGAGAGTCGCGATCGGCAATGATCATGTGGCGTACGAGATGAAGCTGGAGGTCGCGGAGTACGTGAGGTCCCTGGGGCACGAGGTCGTGGACCTGGGGCACCACGGAGACGCGCGGACGGACTACCCCACGTACGGGCGTGCCGTGGGTGAGGCGGTGGCGTCGGGTGCTGTCGACCGGGGGATAGCGATCTGCGGTACCGGGGTGGGCATCTCCATCGCGGCGAACAAGGTCGCCGGCGTGCGAGCGGTGTGCTGTTCGGAGCCCTACTCGGCACAGCTGTCGCGTGAGCACAACGACACCAACGTGTTGTGCTTCGGCGCTCGGGTGGTCGGGATCGAACTGGCGAAGATGATTGTCCGCTGCTGGCTGGACGGGCAGTTCGAAGGTGGCCGCCATGCGGACAGGGTCGCCATGCTCACTGCCATGGACGCCTGCTGAGAGCTCCCGGACTCTTCTGCGGACCGCTAGACCCGCTCCTGCGACGCAAGTTCCCATCGCGCCTCCCGGTGACGGTAGGCCCGCCGACCGGCCGGGGAGCGGAGGCATTCCGTGGGCGCCGCTAATGACCTGTGGGCACGGCGATCAGATTGCATCCTCATAACCCAGAGGTCGCAGGTTCAAATCCTGCCCCCGCTACAAGTGAAGTCGCAGGTCAGAGGCCCTTTCTCCCTTCGGGGAGAAAGGGCCTCTGGCGTTGATGTCAACGAGATGTCAACACCGTGCGCCCCCGAACGCCCACGGACAGGCGCGAACGGTGCCAGTGCCTTCGTGCCAGCGCCCTATCTCGGCCCGGTCCGGGACGTGTCGCTGGCACCAGCGAGTGGTGCGCATCACGATGGCCGGGCGCGAGACGAGAACCACCGAGCTTCAGGAGCCCCTCCCGGCGTACCCTCCCCGGCGGCGGTCCTCTTTCGCGCGCTGGCGCCCGAGGCGTTGTCGCTCGCGCCTCGTCGCGGGAGGGCCGCCGCACGCGTCTTCATGTGACAGAGGCGTTCTGTACGCCCGGGCAGTCACGTCGCCCGCCCACTTCGGGTCGCGCGCTGCGCCATCTAGGACTGATGCGCGATGCGGAGCTGCGCGGGATCTCCCGGGCGAAGGGTCCACGGTGAAGCGTGTCGAGGTCGTCGGGGCCGGAGGATACGGTGGTCTACAAGTGCCCCAGCCTTCCCGGTGGGATCAGCGTGTCAAGGGGGAACTATGGCAAAGCGTGGCTTCTTCGCGGAGATCAACTACCAGGCCCAGCAGGCTGATAAGCGGAGCCGACAGCAGCAGGCGGCCTCGTACCGTGCCCATGTCGCGGCGGAACGGGAGGCGGAACGCTCACGCAAGGCCGCCGAACGGGCACGCGCGGCCGCCGCCCGTGGGTCAATAGCGGATCAGAAGGCCGCGGAGAAGGAAGCTGCGCGTCTGCATGTCGAGTCCCAGCTGGCCAAGGTGGCATCGCTGAACGCAGACCTCGCCAGCGACTTCGCCGAGATCGACGGCCTGCTCGCCTGGACTCTCGACGTGGACGACTACATCGACCTCGAAGAGCTCAAGATCAACAAGGTGGAGCACCCGCCGTTCGACCCAGGTGCCCTCGGCGTCCCCACGCCGGCGATGCCTGAGCTGGTGTATCAGCCCGAGCCGGTGTACCAGGAGCCGCCCGCTCCCAGCGGCCTGGGAGCCGCGTTCGGAGGGAAGAAGAGGTACCAGGAGGCGATCCAGCAGGCCATGGCCGCACACGACGCTGCGCATCGGCGGTGGCACGAGCAGGCGACGGCCCTGCACGCCAGCTATGTGGCCGAGCAGGCAAGGCGCCAGGAGGGCGAGAGAGAACGGCTCGCGAGACTCGCCGCTGCCGAGGCCGTGTACCGAGAGGAGTGCCGACAGCGCGAAGACGAGGCTGAGGCGCGCAACCAGGACCTGGCCAAGTTCATCAACGAGCTGGCCTTCGATGTCGAGTCCGCCATCCAGGAGTACGTCAGCATCGTTCTGTCGAACTCGGTGTACCCGGAGGTGTTCCCTGTCAGCCACGAGCACCAGTTCACGCTCGACACTCGTGAGCTGACCCTCACTACAACCGTTCCTGAGCCCTCGGCCATCCCGTCGGTGAAGGAGTACAAGTACGTCAAGGCCAAGGACGAGATCACTCCGACCGCCCTCCCGTTGAAG
>JAENWO010000083.1 GCA_016649925.1 Actinomycetales bacterium | reverse complement strand
GCGGACGAGGCCGAGCCCGAGCCGCAGGCCCAGAACGAGTCCCAGAACGAGTCCCAGAACGAGTCCGAGAACGACTCGGAGAACGACTTGCGGGTCGGTGACGGGCCGGTGTCCGCGGCGCCGGCCGCGGGGGCTACCCACACCGGACCGGCTGCTGGGGCGACGCCCGAACCGTGGAGGGGACCGCCGTCGGGAACCGACACGGACACCCCTGCAGCGCAGGCTCCGGCCCTGACACCGAGATGGCAGCCGCTGCTTCGCGACCTGCCATCGGAGTGAGGCCTCGGTGGAGCGGCTGCGTTGGCGGACCCTCGGCGCGCTGTTCCTGATCGCGGGGACGATCTCTCTCGTCGCGCTGCGGTGGTGGTCCAGTCGAGGACACACACCGATCGCCGTCCCGGTCAGTCTCGCTGTGCTGCTCGCGGTCCTGGCGGCGGTCGTGGTGTTCCTGGGCCTGCGCGTGCGGCGCGCCGTACGCGACCACCTGCCGCTCGACCCGATCGGTGCGGCCCGGACCCTGGTCCTCGGCCAGGCCGCCGCGATCGCCGGCACCCTCCAGCTCGGCTACTTCGCCGCGCAGCTCGTGCTCGCGCTGCCCCGGCTCGAGGCGCCCGAGCCGCGGCTCCAGGCGCTTTCCGCGGGTGCCGCGATCGTCGCCGGCGCAGCGCTCGTCGTGGCGGGCCTCATCACCCAGTGGTGCTGCCGCGTGCCGCCCGAGGGCGAGGACAAGCCCACCCGGTGAGGCGAGGAACCTCGTGCCGCTCGGGCTGCGCTGCCGATGGCTCGTCCGGTCCGGCACAATGGGGGGCATGACCTCCAACCCTGCGTTCGAGATCGACGGCGTCCAGTGGCGTCCCATCTCGCTCCGGCTGATCCCGGTCCGCCAGATCTCGGCGTCGATCTTCCTCGGCGGGCCCGCCCTCGTCACCATCTGGCCCGCCGTCGTGGTGGGCGGCTGGATGTGGCTGCTCCCCGTCGGACTCCTCCTCGTGACCGCGTGGGTCCTCTGGCTGATCCCGCGCCAGGTCCGTGCGGTCGGGTACGCCGAGCTCGCGGACGACCTGCTCATCCGCAAGGGCGTCATGTTCCGCTCGATGGCCGTGGTGCCCTATGGCCGCATGCAGTACGTCGACGTCCAGGCCGGTCCGATCGCCCGTCGGATGAAGATCGCCCAGGTCCAGCTGCACACGGCGTCCGCGGGCTCCGACGCGTCCATCCCCGGGCTGGGCGAGGATGAGGCGGCCCGGCTGCGGGACCAGCTGACCGCCCGCGGTGAGGCGAGGTTGGCCGGACTGTGACGGCTCCCAGCATCCCGAACGCTGCGGCCGCCCAGCCGCCCGTCGACTGGCGCCGCCTGCACAAGATCACGCCGCTGCTCAACGCGTGGAAGGTCGCCGTAGTCCTCATCGGTGTCTTCGTCTGGCAGTACGCCGACACGATCGGTGAGCTGGACCTGGCGGCCGGGACGATCCTGCTCATCGTGGTCGGTGCGGTCGTCGGCGGGTCCCTGATCGGGCTCGGCTACTCCGCCCTCGCCTGGCGCATGACGCGCTACGGCATCGGCGCCGACAGTGTCTTCCTGCACTCCGGCGTCCTGTTCCGGCAGCAGCGCCACGTCCGACTCGACCGGCTGCAGACCATCGACGTCAGCCAGCCTCTCCTCGCCCGGCTGTTCGGGTTCGCCCAGCTCAAGATCGAGTCCGCCGGCGGGGCCGGCTCGAACCTCACGCTCGCCTACCTCTCGGAGACCGACGCGCAGAACCTCCGCAACGAGCTCCTCGCGCGTGCGGCGGGGGTCACGGTGGCGACGGCGGCCGACGGCGCGCCCCCGGTCCTCACGCCGGCCGCGCCGGAGCGGGAGGTGCTCGCCCTCACGCCCGGTCGGCTGGTCGGTTCCCTGGCCCTGTCGTTCGTGATGATCCTCATCCTGATCGGGGTCGTCGCCCTGGTCGTGGCCGCGGTCGGCACGCACAGCTTCGCTCCGATCCTCGGTGTGGGGCCGGCCGGCCTGGGTGCGGTCGCGTACTTCTGGGGCCGATTCTCGGGTGAGTTCGCCTTCCGGGTCGCCACCTCCCCGGACGGCATCCGCGTGCGTCAGGGGCTGCTCGAGTCCAAGGCCCGGACGATCCCGCCCGGGCGGGTGCAAGCCATCAAGATCTCCCAGCCGCTGCTGTGGCGGCTCAAGGGCTGGTGGCGGGTCCAGGTGAACATCGCCGGCTACGGCGCCGAGGAGACCACCGGCAGCGTGCTCTACCCGGCCGGGACCGCCGAGGAGGTGGCCCGTGTGCTCTACCTCGTGCTCCCGGACCTCGGCGACAACAGGCCGCTGGAGCTCCTCGCGACGGGAATGACCGGCACCGGGGAGGACGAGGGCTTCGTCACGAGCCCACGCCGTTCCCGGTGGCTCGACTGGATCACCTGGAGGCGCAACGGGTTCCGCGTGACGGACACCGCGATCCTGCTCCGTTCGGGCCGCATCTGGCGTCACTTCGTCCTCGTCCCGCACGAGCGCACCCAGTCCCTGGGTCTGACGCAGGGGCCGATCGAGCGCCGTCTCGACCTGGTGAACTTCGAGCTGCACTCCACACCCGGCCAGATCATCCCGAGCATCCAGCACCTGGACGCTGCCGTGGCGCGGGAGCTCCTCGTCGAGCAGGCCGACCGCGCCCGCCGGGCGCGGCGCCTCGCCGGCCCGGAGCACTGGATGCGCGCCCGGACCGCGCCTGGCGCCGGGTCGACGACGGGTGCGCAGACGACGCCGGGGACGTTCGGCGGGATCCTGCCGAGCCCGAGCCCCGACCAGCACTTCGCCCCCGGCCCTGCCTCGGCCGGTTCGGTGCGGGAGGTGCACGTCTCACCGGCTGACGCTGGAAAGGTGTCCGGGTGAGCTCTCGTCCCGGACGCCTCGGTGTCGGTGTGGTGGGGGCCGGGCGGGTGGGGGCCGTGCTCGCCAGTGCCCTGCGCGCCGCCGGCCACGCGATCGTCGGCGCGAGCGGCATCTCCGCCGCCAGCCTCGACCGCATCGATGCGCTGCTCCCCGCCGTGCCCGTCCTCGACGTCGACGAGGTGGTCGAGCGCAGCGAGCTGGTGCTCCTCACGGTGCCCGACGACGTCCTGCCGGACCTGGTGGCCGGCCTCGCCCGCCTCGGCCGGTTCCAGCCGGGCCAGCTCGTGGTGCACACGGCCGGCCGGTACGGGATCGATGTGCTGGCTCCCGCGCGGGCGGCCGGTGCCATCCCGTTGGCGATCCACCCGGCGATGACGTTCACCGGGACGAGCCTGGACCTCGCCCGGCTCGTCGGCGCCCCGTTCGCCGTGACCGCGGCCGCGCCGGTGCTGCCGATCGCCCAGGCCCTCGTCGTCGAGATCGGCGGTGAGCCCGTCATCCTGCCCGAGGAGTCCCGCGGCCTCTACCACGCCGCCCTCGCCCACGGCGCGAACCATCTTGTCACGCTCACGGCTCAGGCGATCCGGATCCTCTCCGCCGCGGGCGTGGAGGAGGGCGGTCAGCTGCTGACGCCGCTGCTGCGGGCCGCCCTGGACGGAGCCCTCCGCGGTGGGGACCAGGGACTCACCGGCCCGGTCGCCCGAGGCGACGCGGGCACCGTCGCCGAGCACCTGCGGGTGCTGGCCGCGGCGCACACCGCCGCCGACGACCTCGTCGACGTCGTCCCGACCTACCGCGCCCTCGCCCGGGCCACCGTGCAGCGCTCGCTGGTGCTCGGCCGGCTGCGCGAGGCGCAGGCCGAGGAGCTGCTGGACACGCTCGAGGTGAGCACCGCCGCCGAGCCGGCCTGCGCGCTCGAGCCGGCCTCCGCCGTCGAACACCCTCCGCGCGAGGAGGACGACGGCGGGACGCGCGTGGTCCACACGCTCGCCGAGCTGCACGGTGCGCTGGGCGCGCGGCCGGGCACGCGCGCCGTCGTGATGACGATGGGCGCCCTGCACGAGGGGCACCTCGAGCTCGTCCGGCAGGCCCAACGGCACGCCCGACGCGTGGTCGTGACGATCTTCGTCAACCCGCTGCAGTTCTCCGCCGGCGAAGACTTCGGCCGGTACCCCCGCACCCTGGACGCCGACGTCGCGGCCCTTCGGGACTTCGGGGTAGACCTCGTCTTCGCACCCGCGGTGGAGGACATGTACCCGGACGGCGAACCGGAGGTCCACCTCAGCTCCGGTCGGATGGGCTCTGTGCTCGAGGGTGCCGTCCGGCCCGGGCACTTCGACGGCATGCTCACCGTGGTGCACAAGGTGCTCAACCTCGTGCGCCCTGACGTCGCGCTGTTCGGGCAGAAGGACGCCCAGCAGCTCGCGTTGGTGCGGCGGATGGTGCGCGACCTCGACCTGGGCGTTGAGATCGTCGCGGTCCCGATCGTGCGCGGAAGGGACGGGCTCGCCATCTCCAGCCGCAACGTCTACCTCTCGCCGCCGGAACGAGAGTCGGCACTCGTGCTCTCCCGCTCGGTCCTCGCCGGCGCGCGCGCGGCCGCCGAGGGTGCCTCGCCGTCGGGCGTGCTGCGCATCGCACGAGAGGTTCTGGACGCGCGCGATGAGGCGCTCGTGGCGCCCGACTACCTCGAGCTGGTCGACCCGGCGACCATGCGCCCGTTCGGTTCCACCGGGGGCTGCCAGGGTCCCACCGAGGATGGCACCGCGGGTCTGGTGCCGGGGCTGCTGGTCGTGGCTGCGCGCGTCGGCGCCACGCGGCTCATCGACAACGCGGTGATCGAGTGGGGAGACGAGCCAGCTGTGCGGGGAGGGGACGCGTGACGACGTCGATGCTGCGCCCGACGATGGTGGGCAAGATCCACCGGGCCACCGTCACCCACGCCGACCTGAACGACGTCGGGTCCATCACCATCGACTCCGCCCTGCTCGAGGCGGCGGACGGGCACGCGCCGGCGGACGGGCTCGAGGCGGCGGACGGGCACGCGCCGGCGGCTCGTTAGGATTGTCGGGTGACCGAGCAGCCCCCCACCCCGCCCACCGACGGTTCTGACCTGCCCGAACAGCTGCGAGTGCGGCGGGAGAAGCGTCAGCGGATGCTGGACGCCGGCGTCGAACCGTACCCGGTGGGGGTTCCGGTGACGCACACGATCGCCCAGGTGCGCGCCGACCACGTCGACCTCGAGCCCGGGGCCGAGACGGACGACGTCGTGGGCGTCGCCGGCAGGATCGTCCACCTGCGGAACACGGGCAAGCTCTGTTTCGTGACCCTGCAGGACGGTGAGGGCAACCACCTCCAGGTCATGCTCTCCCTGGCCGAGGTGGGTCAGGAGTCGCTCGACGCGTTCAAGTCCGACGTCGACCTGGGCGATCACCTGTTCGCCCACGGCCGTGTCATCACGTCCCGCCGGGGTGAGCTCTCCGTGTTCGCCGACTCGTGGCGGCTGGCGGCGAAGTCGCTGCGTCCGCTGCCCACGCTCCACCACGAGACGTCCGAGGAGTCCCGGGTCCGCCGACGCTACCTCGACCTCATCACCCGTCCGGCTGCCCGGGAGATGGTCCGCACCCGGGCTGCGGTGGTGCGGTCGCTGCGTGAGTCGTTCCACCGCCGCGGGTTCCTCGAGATCGAGACGCCCATGCTGCAGACGCTGCACGGGGGTGCCGCGGCCCGCCCGTTCGCCACCCACATGAATGCGTTCGACATCGAGCTCTACCTGCGGATCGCACCCGAGCTGTTCCTCAAGAGGGCCGTGGTAGGCGGGGTCGAACGCGTTTTCGAGATCAACCGCAACTTCCGCAACGAGGGCGCCGATTCCTCGCACTCCCCGGAATTCGCGATGCTCGAGGCATATGAGGCCTACGGCGACTACAACACCATGGCTGTCCTGACCCGCGAGCTGATCCAGACGTCTGCCCAGGACGTGTTCGGGTCCACCCTGGTGAGGCTGGCCGACGGCTCCGAATACGACTTCGGCGGGCAATGGGACGAGCTGGCGCTCTACCCCTCCCTTTCGGCGGCGGCGGGGCAGGAGATCACCCCCCAAACCTCCCTCCAGGACCTGCTCGCGCTCGCCGACAACGTCGGCGTGGAGGTCAACCCGAAAATCGCGACGCCGGGCAAGGTGGCCGAGGAATTGTGGGAGCACTTCGTCGGGAACGACCTGTTCGCGCCGACGTTCGTGCGCGACTTCCCCCTCGACACCTCACCCCTGACGCGTGCGCACCGAGAGGTGGCCGGCGTCGTGGAGAAGTGGGACCTGTACGTGCGCGGCTTCGAGCTGGGCACCGCGTACTCCGAGCTTGTCGATCCCGTGATCCAGCGGGAACGGCTCGAGGCCCAGGCACTGCAGGCGGCCAAGGGCGATCTGGACGCCATGGCTGTGGATGAGGAGTTCCTGCAGGCGATGGAGCACGGGATGCCTCCCTCGGGCGGTATGGGCATGGGCCTGGACCGGTTGCTGATGGCGTTGACCGGCCACGGGATCCGGGAGACGATCACGTTCCCCTTGGTCAGACCGCTGTGACGACGGGAGCAGGCTCGTGAATGGCTTTCTGGAGGCGATCGGGGCGCTCATGCCCCCGGTGGGCGTCGGCATTCTCTTCTTCGTCGCGATTCGCGCGATGATTCAGGCCGATCGTCGGGAACGGTTGGCCCGGGCCCGCGAGGAAGCGGAGCAGGACGCCGCCCGCACGCCGCCCGGTGATGGCGGCGGGACCATCTGACGGCTTTGTCGTCGATTACTCATCTGCGATCCTTTGACATGGGGCCTCGTATGATGTAATCCTTTGATCTCAGCGATGCGTGCCGCGCGTTGCTGCCGATCCCCGATAGCGAGGAACACTCATGGTACAAAAGGTTCGCGTTCTCCTCATTGATGACCTCGACGGCTCCGAGGCCGTGGAAACGGTCACCTTCGCCGTCGACGGCGTCTCGTACGAGATCGACCTGAACGAGAAGAACGCCGCGGACCTGCGCGAGGCGTTCGCGCCGTGGATCGGTCACGGACGTCGCGCCGGTGGGCGCAAGATCCCCACCCGTCGCGCCGGTGGTTCCGGCACCACGTCAGGTTCCGTCTCCGACGCGAGCAAGATCCGCGAGTGGGCCCGTGAGAACGGATTCCAGATCAGCGCGCGCGGACGCGTCTCGTCCGAGATCCGTGAGGCCTACGTGCAGGCTCACTGAGCTCCCAGCGGCCGACCGGCCGCGCCGTCCTGGCACCTCACGGCTATCGTGGGGTGCCATGACTGTCTCCGCGCACATCTGGATCGGCACCAACGCCAAGGACGGCGGCGACCACGAAGGCATCTGGCGCATGGACCGGCCGGCATCCGGCCAGTCGTGGGGGGCTCGGCCCGCGCAGCTGGTCACCGAGGCGACCGCCCCCACCTTCCTGGCGCTGCACCCGTCGGCGGACCGCCTGTACGCCGTCGTCGAGTCCGTGGCGGGCGCCGTCGCCTCCTACGACGTGGACGCGCGGTGCGGATTGACCCGCACCCGCGTGGCGCCCAGCGGCGGGGAGGGTCCCTGCCACCTCCTCGTGCACCCTCAGGGCCGGTGGCTGTACGCGACGAACTACGGCGACGGCACCGTGGGCGCGATCGAGCTCACCGAGTCCGGCGACGTCTCGGACCGGCTCGTCGCGCTGCGGCACACCGGCTCCGGCCCGGACCCCGACCGACAGGCCGGCCCGCACGCGCACTCCTCGATCCTCTCGCCCGGGCAGGGATACCTGATCGTCGCCGACCTCGGCACCGATGAGCTGCGCGCCTACGCCCTCGACGGCGGCCGTCCCGACCTCGAGCCGGTGCTCACCGCCCTCCCCCCGGGATGCGGGCCGCGCCACATGGTCGTCAACGGCGACCACCTCTACCTCGCCTGTGAGCTGAGCGGGGAGGTGCTCGTCGTGCGGTGGGACGAAGAGAGGGGACGCGGCTCGGTGGTGCAGCGGCTGGCCGCCGCGACGCTGCCCGGCCGCTCCGAGGACGTCCACCAGCTCTCCCACATCCTCATCGCCCACGGCGTGGTGCTGGTCGGCGTCCGTGGCGCGGACTCGATCTCGACGTTTGCGGTGCACGACGACGGCGCCCGCCTGGAGCTGGTAGGGGAGATCCCCACGGCCACCTGGCCCCGCCACATGGCCGTGGTCGGCTCCGACCTCGTGGTGGCGGGGGAGCGGGCTGACGTGCTGGTCGTGCACCCGTTCGGCACCTCTTCCGCCGACGAGCGGGGATCGTGGGTGGGGGCGGTCGGCCCGATCCACGACGAGCTCGTGCTGCCCGGCCCGATGTGCGTCCTACCCCTCTGATCGGGTCCGACCATGGGACGGACGGTCCGTGGTGAGACCGTCGGATACGGCAGACTGAGGGGTATGACTCACACCCTGGTACTGCTCCGGCACGGCGAGAGCGAATGGAACGCGAAGAACCTCTTTACCGGCTGGATCGACGTGCCCCTGTCGGAGAAGGGCACGGCCGAGGCCATCCGCGGAGGAACGTTGCTCACCGACGCGGGGGTCCTGCCCGACGTCGTGCACACGTCCCTGCTGCGCCGCGCGATCACGACGGCGAACCTCGCCCTCGACGCCGCGGACCGGCACTGGATCCCGGTCAAGCGCAGCTGGCGCCTCAACGAGCGCCACTACGGCGCCCTGCAGGGCAAGGACAAGAAGCAGATCCGCGACGAGTTCGGAGAGGACCAGTTCATGACCTGGCGCCGCTCGTACGACGTGTCCCCGCCCCCGATCGAGGCCGGCTCGCCGTTCTCCCAGGACGCGGACGCGCGCTACGCCGGCGAGCCGATCCCGGCGACGGAGTGCCTCAAGGACGTGCTCGAGCGCGCGCTGCCCTATTGGGAGAGCGACGTCATCCCCGACCTCGAGGCCGGCAAGGTGGTACTGGTCGCAGCGCACGGGAACTCGCTGCGCGCGATCATCAAGCACCTCGACGGCATCGACGACGACACGATCGCCGGCCTGAACGTGCCCACCGGCATCCCGCTGGTCTACGAGCTGGACGCGAGCTTCAAGCCCCTGACCCCCGGTGGTCGCTACCTCGACCCCGAGGCGGCCAAGGAGGCCATCGCGGCGGTGGCCAACCAGGGCAAGTAGCCCCCAACCCCAGCAACCCCAGCAAACGAGTGCGGGCGTTTCATCTCATATCTCGAGATATGAGATGAAACGCCCGCACTCGT
>JAENWO010000009.1 GCA_016649925.1 Actinomycetales bacterium | reverse complement strand
CCGGATGGTGGGCGGCGTCGGGCAGCTCGGCCAGGACGGCGGCGGCGTGCACGGGCGAGGCGCGCGTGAACAGCGTCCTTCCGGCTCCGGCGCCCCGCCCCGCGATGGCGGCCGCGATCACCCGGACCTGCTCGGGTGTCTTGCCCTCGCAGTAGACCGCCTCCGGGTAGCCGAGCCGGGCCAGCCGGTCGTGGTCGAGGTCCGCGATGTCGGTCAGCGGCGGATCAGCGCCGTCAACCACCCCTGACCTCGACCAGGGCGAGGGTGAAGGCACCGGACTGGATGCCGGCGAGGTCCAGGGCGGCGAACCGGAAGCCGGCGCCGGTAACCAGGGCGTGGAGCTGCTCGCGGACCTCGGGTGAGGCCGCGCGGGGCAGATCGTCGACGAGCAGCTCGAGGCGCGCGATGTCGCCGTGGTGGCGCACCCGAGAGTCGGCGAAGCCGAGGGCCCGCAGACCCGACTCGACCCGCTCCACCTGGCGGAGCTTCTCCGGGGTGACCTCCTGGTGGTGCGGGATCCGAGACGCGAGGCACGGCGCGGCCGGCTTGTCCGCACTCGGCAGCTCGAGGTGATGAGCGATCGCCCGGACGGTCGCCTTGTCGACGCCGGCATCGGCGAGCGGTCTGAGCACGCGGTGGTTCGTGGCTGCCCGGGCGCCGGGCCGGTCGGGCCGGCGAGCGTCGTCGGCGTTCTCGCCGTAGGCGACCGAGACCAGACCCTGGGCCGCGACCACCTCGTCGGAGATCCGGGTGAACAGCTCGTCCTTGCAGAAGAAGCACCGGTCGGGCCCGTTCCTGCGGTAGTCCTCGTTGTCGCCCTCGTGGGTGATCACCTCCACGACGCGTGCCCCGATGAAGCGGGCCACGTCGTGCGCGGCGACCCGCTCGTCGGCGGCGAGGCTCGGGGAGATCCCGAGGATCGCGACGACATTCTGGGGACCGAGCGCCCGGACGGCCAACGCGAGCAGGACAGAGGAGTCCACCCCACCCGAGAAGGCGACGCCGAGCGTGCCGGCACCCTCCAGGAGGGCGACGACCCGCTCGGCGGCACGCCCGACGTCGCCGCCCGGGGACTCGATCGGGGTGGTGCTGATCATCGTTCGTCCGTCGGGCATGGCCTCAACTTACAGCGGTCTCCGAGCGGTCACCGGACCACTCGGTGTGGAACGAGCCCTCGCCGTCGATCCTGCGGTAGGTGTGCGCGCCGAAGAAGTCGCGCAGGCCCTGGATGAGGGCTGCGGGCAGCCGCTCGGCGCGCACCGTGTCGTAGTAGCCGAGCGCAGCCGCGAAGCCGGGCACGGGCACCCCAGCGGTCGCTGCTCCGGCCACCACGCGACGCCATCCGTCCTGCGCCTGGCCCAGGCCGGACGCAACGGAGGGCGCTGCGAGCAGGGTGGGGAGGTTCCCTGCCGCGTACTCGGACCGGATGCGCTCGAGCAGCCGGGCGCGGATGATGCAGCCGGCGCGCCAGATCTTGGCGACCTCGGCCACGTCGATGTCCCAGCCGTACTGCTTGCTCGCGGTGCTCATCTGGTCCAGGCCCTGGGCGTAGGCGACGACCTTCGAGGCCCACAGAGCCTGTCGGACGTCGTCGACCAGCTGCTTGGTGTCGGTGTCGATGGAGCGGTCCGGACCCGTGAGGTGCTCCTGGGCGGCCTTGCGCAGCTCGGCGTGGCCGGAGGCGGAGCGGGCGAAGACGGACTCCGCGATCGTGTTGACCGGCACCCCGAGCTCGAGCGCGATCTGCACGGTCCAGCGTCCGGTACCCTTCTGCCCGGCCGCGTCGGCGATGACGTCGACGAGCGGCTTCCCAGTCTTCGCATCCACCTGGTCCAGCACCTCGGAGGTGATCTCGATGAGGAAGGAGTCCAGGTCACCGGTGTTCCACTCGCGGAACGCGGCGGAGATCTGGTGGGTGTCCAGCCCGGCGGCACGGAGCACGTCGTACGCCTCCGCGATGAACTGCATGTCGGCGTACTCGATGCCGTTGTGCACCATCTTGACGAAGTGACCAGCGCCATCGGGCCCCATGTAGGCGCAGCACGGCTCACCCTCGTACTTCGCGGAGATGTTCTCGAGCAGTGGGCCGAGGGCAGCGTAGGCCTCCTTGGATCCGCCGGGCATGATGCTCGGACCCTTGAGTGCACCCTCCTCACCACCGGAGATGCCGGCGCCGACGAAGAGCAGACCCTTCTCGCGCAGCGCAGCCTCCCGGCGGCGGGTGTCCTGGTAGTGGGCGTTGCCGCCGTCGACGACGATGTCACCCTCCTCGAGGAACTGCACGAGGGAGTCGATGGTGGCGTCGGTACCGGTGCCGGCCTGCACCATGATGATGATGCGGCGCGGCCGTTCCAGGCTGGCGACGAACTCCTCCATCGTGGTGGCCGGGACGAAGCTGCCCTCTTCGCCGTGCGCCGCCATCAGGTCGTCGGTGCGGGCCTGGGTGCGGTTGAAGAGGGCGACGGTGTAGTCGTGGCTGGCGAAGTTCCGGGCCAGGTTGCGGCCCATCACCGCCAGTCCGACGACGCCGACCTGTGCTGTTGCAGTCTGGGTCATATCCTCATGCTTTCTTGTTCTCGTGAGTTTCGGAGTCAGTCTGGCCTGCCTGGGCGTGCGCCGCGGCACGCCTGGCCTTCGTCTCGGCGACCATCTTCGTGAAGGTGGCCTCGGTGAGCAGGTTGCGGAAGTGAGGAATGCCAGCGAGGCGAGGCACAGCCTGACCAGCGGCCTGTTGGCCGTTGAGGGTGTTGAGGACCACCAACCTGAGCATGATGCCGGTCGCGGCCGTACCGATCATCCGGAAGCTGGCGAGCTTCGCGCGCTCGGTGGGGACCTGCGTCATCGCCGACGCGAGGGAGCCGTAGGGGATGTTGACGATGGAGGATGCCAATCCCGGGGCGCCGTACGTGACGTACGCGAGGACGAGCTCCCAGCGGGAGCCCTTCGCCATCCCCGGGGTGCTGACCACGGGTCCCAGCCGCGACCGGCGAGATCCCGACGACGTCCGGGTAGTGCAGCAGCAAGAACATCCACGTCATGGAGAACGCCAGGTTGTTCGCGGCGTCCCCCGGCTGCGTAACCGAGATGGTGGAGGGTCCCCAGTTTGCGAGGTCCGGCCTCCTGGGTGGGAGTGAGGGTGGTCATGGCCTTGTCTTTCTCAAGGGCGGTGTGACTGACGTCGAACCTCCTCGGCGGCTCGGCACTTCTCCGTCAGGAACACCGTAGAACTCCCACCGGGGTCCTGGGGCGTTTTCGCCGCGGTGGGATCCTCCCCTCGGTGGAGTCCCAACTCGCATGCGGGGGGCGTGCAGGGCGTGCGGGGTCAGACGTCCGCGGGCTCGCGGTAGCCCAGACCGTCCGACTGCGCGTAGACGGACTTGAGGATCCGCAGCGACTTCGCCGCCTCCGCCGGGTCGATCCAGAAGGGCCCCGGCTCGCCCAGGCGGTCGTAGAAGTCCTGGATGAGCAGCTGGTGGGACAGACCCCAGTACGCGCGGCCGCCCGAAGCGGCCTGCCGCTCGCGGACCACCTCCACGCGGCCGTCGGTGTAGGTCACGGTGAGGTCGCCGCGCATCGTCAGCGTCGCCGCGTCGGTCATCACCTCGACCATCACGGGGGAGTTCACCGCGTTCGCGAGCGTGGCGTAGAGCACGCTGCGCACGCCGCCGGCGTGGTCGAGCACGAGCTCGGCGGTGTCCTCGACCTCGATGACGTCCCCCAGCACATGCGTGGCGGCGCGGCCGCGGACCTGCATGACCTCGCCGAGGAGCCACTGGAGGAGGTCGACCGTGTGGATCGCCTGGTTGATGAGGAGGCCGCCGCCGCTCTGGTCCCACGTCCCGCGCCACGGCTTGGCCCGGTAATAGTCCGCGGAGCGGTGCCACGCCACGCTGGCGGAGGCGCCCTGGACGGGTCCGAGCTCCCCGGAGGACAGCAGGTCGGACATCGCCCGGTTCGCGAGGTTGTAACGGTTCTGGAAGCAGACGCCGATCTTGGCCGGACTGCGGCGGGATGCGTCAACGAGGCGCTGACCCTCCGCCAGGCTGTGGGAGAGGGGCTTCTCGGTCAGCACGTGGACGCCGCGCTCGAGCGCGTCCACCGCCACCGGGACGTGCTGGTGGTGCGGGGTGCACACGTGCACGACGTCGGGCCGCACCTCGTCGATCAGCGCGTTGTGGTCGGTGAAAGAGGGCACGCCGTACCGCTCCGCGGTGGCGCGGGCGAGGCCAAGGTCGACGTCGCACACCGCCACGAGCTCGATGCCGAGCGAGGCGAGCGCCTCGAAGTGGACGATCGAGATGTCACCGCAACCGATGACTGCCGCCGTTGGCACAGGGTGTTCCTCTCAGAGGGGGTGTGGCGAGGGCAGGATCGGTCAGGCGTAGTCGATCTTCTCGCTCGTGAGCATGTCGGTGAAGGCCCGCCACGCCTCGGTGAACAGCTCCGGACCGGAGAACCCACCCAGGGCGTGCCCCGAGCCGAGGTGCGGCTCGAGAGAGAAGAACCCGTCGAAACCGTCCTCGCGCAGGGCGCTGATCGTCTCGAGGACCTCGCCGTCGCCCTGGCCGGCCGGGACGACGACGCCGTCGGCCAGGTGCGCGTCCTTGATCTGGACGTACTCCAGGTACGGGCGCAGCATCTCGAACGCCTCGCTGAAAGGACGCACCCCCACCTGGACGAAGTTCGCCGGGTCCCAGGCGACCTTGAGGTGCGGCGAGTCGACGGACTCGACGATGTCGAGGCAGCGACGGGGGATGTCGCCGTAGATGTTCTTCTCGTTCTCGTGCAGGAGGATCACGTCCTCCTCCTCGGCGACCTTGACGAGCTCACCCGTGCGGCGCAGCACCTCGTCCCGGACGGAGTCAGGGTCGACGCCGGGACGAATGAAGTAGGAGAAGACGCGGATGTAGGGCGCACCGAAGTAGTTCGCCACGTCGGCCGCGTGCCGCATCCGGTCCAGGTGCGGCTCGAAGTCCTCGTCGATGAAGATCTTTCCGATCGGTGAGCCGATGCTCGAGACCTGCAGCCCGTGAGCGGCGAGGATCTTCTTCGCATCCGCGAGCTCCTCGGGGTCGAGGTCCAGGATGTTCTTGTCCCATGCACCGCGGAACTCGATGTACTTCATGCCG
The DNA here is from genome assembly GCA_016649925.1 of Actinomycetales bacterium. Classification (GTDB taxonomy): domain Bacteria; phylum Actinomycetota; class Actinomycetes; order Actinomycetales; family Beutenbergiaceae; genus JAENWO01. Next base: position 12,597 of record JAENWO010000009.1, on the reverse strand, counting down.
AGCTCGTTCACGACTCCGCACTGCAGCTCGAAGTCAGGGGAGATCTCGTCGGAGAATCCGGACAGGGTCCACATGGTTCTGCTCCTCGTCGTCGGGGGTGGTGGCCGATGGATACGTGCGCGTCAGGCCTCGCCGGCCCGGTCGAGGCGGAAGCGCCAGAGACCGTTGAGCGACGTGCGCTCTCGGGTGACGGCGTCCTGAGGGCGCAACATGCGGACCATCTCCGATGCGTCGAGGGTGTCGAGTGATCCTCATTCAGCCAGCGCCGGCCGAATGAGGCAATCGGTTGCCACTTGTTGCAGCGCCTTCTAGCGTAGGCCTCGTGACATCGGCGCCGGATGGGAGGTCGACGACGATCTACGACGTCGCACGGGTTGCCGGTGTCGCTCCGTCGACGGTGTCGCGGGCGTTCTCGCGGCCCGGCCGCGTGAACGCGGAGACCGCGGCGCGGATCCGGTCGGTCGCCGCGGAGCTCGGATACCGGGCGAACCCCCAGGCGAGGGCGCTGTCCACGACCAAGACGTCGATGATCGCGCTCCTGTTGGCGGATGTCGCGAACCCGGTCTTCTTCGAGGTGGTCCGCGGAGCGGAGATCGCGGCCGCCGACGCGGGCTACACCATGCTCCTTGCCGACACCCAGGAGTCCGCTGGTCGAGAGCGGGAGGTGCTGGACCGGGTGCTCTCCACGGTGGACGGGATCGTGCTGACGAGCTCGAGGATGTCGGACTCCGCGATCCGGCAGGTGGCCAAGGTCAAGCCGCTCATCGTTCTCAACCGGGTGGTCAGCGGTGTGCCGAGCGTCGTGACCGACATCATGCCGGGGATGCGCCGGGCCGCCGAGCACCTCGGCGAGCTCGGCCACGAGTACCTCACCTACCTCGCCGGCCCCGAGGCCTCCTGGGCCGACGGGATGCGGTGGCGCGGCCTGCGCGAGGCCGGGCTCGAGCTCGAGCTGCGCGTCCGCCGGGTCGGACCGTTCCCGCCGACCGTGAACGGTGGCGTGCAGGCTGCGGCCCGGTGGAGCCGGCACCGGACCACCGCCGTCGTCGCGTACAACGACCTGATGGCGATCGGGTTCGTCCGCGGGATCAAGGCCATGGGGGGCGACGTCCCGCGGGACGTGAGCGTCATCGGCTTCGACAACACGAGCGCAGCGGAGCTCGTCACACCGGCCCTGACCACGATCGCCTCGCCCCTGCACTCCCTCGGGATCACGGCGGTGCGGCACGTGCTTGCGATCGCCGGTGGTGCGCAGAGCCGCACCGGTGAGCCGGTGGTGCTGCCCACGAAGCTGGTGGTGCGGGAGTCCACCGCTCCACGGGAGGCGTTCGACCGCACCATGCCGGAGCCCCAGCACCACGCGGGCGGACCACACGTCGCGGGACGAGCTCAGCGGAGCCGGTAGAGCACCTCACCGGCGTGGGGCTCGACGAAGGTGTCGGGGTCCGCCTCGTACTCCGCGATGTCGATCTCGGCCGGGTCGAGGTAGTTGAGGTTCACGGCCCGGACCTCCGCCTCGGGGATACCGGTGGCAAGTGTGACCGTGACCCGGTTCCGCTCGCCGTCGACGTCGTCGTAGGTGCCCTGTCCCCGCAGGTGGGTCGAGTGAGCGAGGTCGCCCCACGGCTGGCTTGAGAACCGGTCCCACTGCTTCACGAAGTAGTCCCGGTTGTGGTAACCGATCTCGGCGATGTGCGGGTGCATGACGGAGATCGCGGTGATGTGCGGCGCGTAGATGATCACCTCTCCGCCGTCGGCCACGATCGGCTCGAGCTTGTAGAAGCCTTTTGCCGCGGTCCAGATGTCCTCGTACCTGGTCGGCATGATCGAGAGCACCCGCTTGACGGGCTGGTCGAAGTACTTCACGTGGGTCTCGGCGGAGACGGCGGCGCAAGCAGCCCAGGCGTCCTCCGGCGTGCCGAACGCGGCGGCGTGCAGCGTCTCGGTGCCGGAGGCGACCACCAGGCACAGCGCCATCCGCTGCGTCGGGATGAGTGTTGCGGCCTCGTTGATGAGGGCGCGCACCGGGGTGACACCGCGCGTCCCGATCATCTCCGAGCTGGTGATGAGCGCCCCGACCCAGTGGGAGAGGTCGATCAGCTCCTGACCGGAGACGCCGGGGAAGAAGTACTTGTTGCCACCGGAGAACCCGACCACCTCGTGCGGGAACACGGGGCCGATGACGATCGCGACGTCGGCCTCGGCGACATGCCGGTTGATGCGGACGTCGACGGAGACACCGCTCATCAGGCCGCCGGAGAGCTCGTGCAGGCGCTCGGCGCCGATCGTTCCCAGGGTCGTGAACGTCGACGGCTCCCACGACTCGTGGTTGAGGATCGTCATGCCCGGGTAGGTCGCCTCCGAGCGGCCGGCCTGGTACCCGAGGTGCCGGGCGAGGTGCACCTCGCTCATGCCCTGGTGGGTGCCCAGGGCGATGATGGTGGTGAGCTGCGAGACACGGCCGTGCAGGTTGGCGTGCACGGCCCGGATGATCAGCGGCAACGGGCAGGTGCGCGTTCCGTCCGGGACCACCAGGCACACGGACCTGCCGTCAAGATCGGCCGCCGCGAGGGACTCGGTGACGAACGACGTGACCTCCTCGGGGTCGAGCCGCTGATCTGGACCACCCACGAACCGGGCGGCGCTCGGGCGGCCGGGATCGGTGCCGTAGGACTCGTCCGTGCTGTGCGTCAGTGTCATGGCAGCACCATCCTCCCGATCGACGGGGCAGACAAGTACTGCACGCCCGGCCAGGACAACACCTGGCAACGGGTTGCCACGCGCGCTGCACTGCCGAAAGGATGACGGGCATGTCAGCCAAAGTCGCCCTGGACCTGCACCCCGACCGTCTCCTGCCCGCGGAACCCGGCCAGCGGGCGATCGCCCGCCGCCTGTACGACACGGTCAGGGACCTGCCGATCATCTCCCCGCACGGTCACGTCCCGCCCCGATGGCTCGCCGAGGACATCCCGTTCACGGACCCGACGTCGCTGCTGATCACCCCGGATCACTACATCAACCGGATGCTCCATGCCCACGGCGCGCCGCTCTCCGACCTGGGCGTGGGCCGTGGCCCGCTCAGCGAGGCCGACGCCCGCAAGGCGTTCCGGCTGCTGTGCGAGCACTGGAGCGCCTACCGCGGCACCCCGGTGCGCTACTGGCTCGAGGACGAGCTGGTCAGCATCTTCGGCGTCGACGTCCGGCCTAGCGTCGAGAGCGCCGACCACATCTACGACACGATCGCCGCCCGCATCGCCTCCCCGGAGTTCCGTCCGCGCGCGCTGTTCCACGAGTTCAAGATCGACACGCTCGCCACGACGGACGATCCGTGCGACGACCTCTCCGCCCACCGCCAGCTCCGCGAGGACCCCACCTGGGACGGCCGGGTCATCCCGACGTTCCGCCCGGACAAGTACCTCGAGCCCGCGCTGCCCACCTGGAACGCGGACCTGGACCGGCTCGCGGACGTCTCCGGCGTCGACACCGGTGACCTCGCCGGCTTCATCGCCGCGCTGGAGGACCGTCGCCGCTACTTCACGGAGAACGGCGCCGTCTCCTCCGACCACAGCCACACCGACGCGCGCACCGACATCCTGCCCGAGTCCGAGGCAGCGAGGATCTTCGCCGCGGCCCGGTCCGGTGAGGTCAGCGTGGACGAGGCCACCGCCCTGCGTCGCCACCTCGTCTCCGAGATGGCCCGGATGGCGTGCGACGACGGACTCGTGATGACGCTGCACCCGGCTGTCCGACGCAACCACCACACCGCGACGCACGAGAAGTACGGCGCCGACGTCGGTTGTGACATCCCGATCTCGGTGGAGTTCACCGACGCGCTGCGCCCACTGCTCAACGCCTACGGCACGCACCCGAACTTCCAGCTCGTCCTGTTCACGATCGACGAGACCGTGTACTCCCGGGAGATCGCCCCGCTCGCCGGTTTCTACCCTTCCGTGTACGCCGGTGTGCCGTGGTGGTTCATCGACGCCCCGGAGGCGATCCGCCGCTTCCGCGGCGCGATCACAGAGTCGGCCGGGTTCTCCCGTACGTCCGGCTTCATCGACGACACCCGGGCGTTCTGCTCGATCCCGGCGCGCCACGACATGTCGCGCCGGCTCGACGCGGGCTTCCTGTCCCAGCTCGTCGCCGAGCACCGCCTTCCGGAGGACGAGGCCGTCGAGGCCATCGGTGACCTCGTCGCCACCAACCCCAGGAAGGCCTTCAAGCTGTGAGCCGGACTGCCGCGCGTCTGTCCCGATCCCTCCCGGGCACCCCGCCTGCCGCCCCGGTGCGGATCGTCCACCTCGGGGTGGGCAATTTCCACCGGGCCCACCAAGCCTGGTACACCCACCACTCACCCGATGCCGCGGACTGGGGCATCGCGGCGTTCACCGGGCGGCGCGCCGACGTCGCCGACGCTCTCTCGCCGCAGGACGGCCTGTACACGCTGATCGTGCGCAGCGCCGAGGGTGACGCGTTCGAGCTGATCGGCTCGCTCGCCGCCGTCCATGCCTCCACGGAGCACGACGCGTTCCTGGACTACCTCGCTCGCCCCGAGGTCGCCATCGTCACCATGACGGTGACCGAGGCCGGGTACGTGCGGGCGTCCGACGGCCACCTCGACGCCGAGCGGGAGAGCGTCGTGGCCGACGTCCGGGCGCTGCGCGCCGACCCGCGCGCCGCCGTCACCACCATGCCGGCGAGGCTCGTGGCCGGTCTGCTCGCGCGCCGCGCCGCCGGACCCGACGCACTGACGATCCTCTCCTGCGACAACCTCCCGGCGAACGGTGCGGTCACCGCCGCGATCGTGCGCGAGCTCGCGGAGCTGGTGGATCCCACCCTCGTCCCGTGGCTGGAGCAACACGTGGACTTCGCCACCTCCATGGTGGACCGCATCACCCCGGCCACCACCGACGAGGACCGCGACCACGTGCAGGAGGCCACCGGCTACCTCGATGCTTCCCCGGTTCCCACCGAGCCGTTCAGCGAATGGGTCGTCTCCGGGCGGTTCCCGGCCGGCCGGCCCCGCTGGGAGGACGCCGGAGCGCAGATCGTCGACGACGTCACCCCCCACGAGCGCCGCAAGCTGTGGCTCCTCAACGGCTCCCACTCGATGCTCGCGTACGCCGGCAGCATCCGCGGTCACGAGACGATCGACCAGGCGATCGCCGATCCGGCCTGTCGCGCGTGGGTCGAGCTGTTCTGGGACGAGGCAAGCCGCCACCTCGGTCTTCCCCAGGACTCGGTGCGCGCCTACCGGGCCGCGCTGATCGACCGTTACCAGAACCCCCGGGTGCGTCACCTCCTCGCGCAGATCGCCGCCGACGGTTCGCAGAAGCTCCCCGTGCGCACGTTGCCCACGGTCCGCGCCGAACGCGCCGAGGGCCGAGTGCCCACCGGTGCCGCAACCACCCTGGCCGCCTGGGTCCTGCACCTGCGCGGTCTCGGCGCGCCGGTCAAGGACGTCGGTGTGGGGCCCGCGCGCGACGCCGCCACGTCCGGTGAGCTCGACGTCGCCGTGCCCGCGGTCCTCGATGCGCTCGCGCCCGGGTCCGGGCCCGGGCTCGGGCTCGGTGGGGACACCGACCTCGTCAACGCCGTTCTCGCCCAGGCCGCTGCCATCCGGGCCTAAGTTTGGGGCCGGACGTCGGCGAAGGAGCATGAGGTGCAGGTGAGGCCGCAGGTCATCGTCGGCGTCGACGTCGGGACCACCGCCGTCAAGGTCGCCGCGTTCGAGGTCATCCAGCCGTCCGCAACCGGCTTCAGCGCGGATGGTGAGGGCCACCATCGCGCGACGGCGATCCGGGAGTACCAGCTCGAGCAGCCCGAGCCCGGATGGCAGGTCCAGGACCCGCCGACGATCCTGGCGGCCATCGATGCGGCCCTCGCGCAGTGCGCGGCCGCGCTCGACGGCGCAGAGGTGCTCGCCATCTCCGTCTCGACGGCGATGCACGGCCTCATCGGTCTCGACGCGGGCCTGCGTCCGCTCACGCCGTTGGTCACGTGGGCCGACTCCAGGTCCGGTGACGAGGCGCGTTCCCTGCGCGAGGCGGGCCGGGCCACCGAGCTGCTGCACCTGACCGGCACGCCCGTCCATCCGATGAGCCCGCTGGTCAAGCTGATCTGGTTCTCCAGGCACGAGCCGCACCTGGCCCGCCGGGTGCGCTGGTGGGTGGGACTGAAGGACTACGTGCTGCACCATCTCACCGGCCGGCTCGTCACGGAGCTGTCCTCCGCCTCGGCCACCGGTCTGCTCGATCTCGGGGCCAGGGACTGGGCGGACGTGCCGATCGGTCTCGCCGGTATCTCGCGGGGCCAGCTCCCCGAGGTCATGCCCACCACCACGGTGCTCCAGCTGACCTCCGCCGCCGGTGGTCGCCTCGGGCTGCCCTCCGGCCTGCCCGTGGCCGTCGGTGCCGCGGACGGGCCGCTCGGCAACCTCGGCACCGGCGCCATCACGCCGGGTGTGGCCGGGCTCTCCCTCGGGACGAGCGGGGCCGTCCGGATGGCGGTCCCCGAACCGGTGGCTGACAAGAACGGTCGGCTCTTCTGCTACGCCCTGACCGACGACCTCTGGGTGCTCGGGGGCGCGGTGAGCAACGGCGGGATCACCCTGCGCTGGTCGGGGGAGACGTTCGCACCCGACCTCGTGGCCGACGGGCAGGCCGACGCCGACCTGCTCGCCCTCGCCGAGGAGGTCCCGGCCGGTAGCGACGGCCTCGTGATGCTCCCGTACGTGCTCAGCGAGCGGGCCCCGCTGTGGGACCCGGACCTCACCGGGGCGTTCCTCGGGATCCGGTACCAGCACGGCCGCGGGCACTTCCTGCGGGCCGCGGTGGAGGGCGTCTGCCTGCAGATGTCCACCATCGTCGAGGTGCTGGACTCGGTGGCACCGGTGACCTCGGTGCGCGCCACGGGGGGCCCGTTCCGCGCTCGGCTCTGGCGTGAGGTGATGGCTGCCACCCTCGGGCGCCCGTTCTCGATCGCCTCCGACGCCGGCGGGACGGCGCTGGGCGCTGCCGCTCTCGGCCTGTATGCCCTCGGAGGTGCCGCCACGCTCTCGGAGGCGGTGATCGCCGTCGGTGGCCCGGGTCCCGACGCCCCCGGTGACGTCGTCGAGGTCTCACCGCTCGAGGTGGCCACCTACACGCAGATGCGGGCGCTCGTCCCGGAGCTGATCCGCTCCTACGCCGAGGTCGCCGCGATCTTCGACTCGACGCTGAGCCCACGCCGCGCGTGACGCTGAGCCCTCGCCGCGCGTGACGCTGAGCCCACGCCGCGCGTGACGCGCCATGAGGGGAATACCTCGGGAGGAGGGTTGTTGACACCTCCAGGAACATGCAAACGCATGGAGTCGAGCGAGGAGCTGACATGCAGTTCGGAATCTTCACCGTCGGTGACATCACGATGGACCCCACCACCGGGAGGGCACCCACCGAGCACGAGCGCATCCAGGCGATCATGACGATCGCTCAGCACGCGGAGGACGTCGGCCTCGACGTCTTCGCGACGGGGGAGCACCACAACGAGCCGTTCGTCCCGTCCTCCCCGACGACGATGCTCGGCTACCTCGCGGCGAAGACCTCGAAGATCCTGCTCTCCACGTCCACGACGCTCATCACCACGAACGACCCGGTGAAGATCGCCGAGGACTACTCGATGCTGCAGCACCTGGCCGACGGCCGCGTGGACCTGATGATGGGACGCGGCAACACCGGCCCGGTGTACCCGTGGTTCGGCAAGGACATCCGTCAGGGCATCCCGCTCGCGGTGGAGAACTACCAGCTGCTGCGTGAGCTGTGGGACAACCACACGGTGGACTGGGAGGGTCGCTTCCGCACCCCGCTGCAGGGCTTCACCTCCACGCCCCGCCCACTCGACGGCGTGCCCCCGTTCGTCTGGCACGGCTCCATCCGGAGCCCGCAGATCGCCGAGCTCGCCGCGTTCTACGGTGACGGCTTCTTCGCGAACAACATATTCTGGCCGACGGACCACTTCAAGGCGCTGATCGGCCTCTACCGTCAGCGCTTCGAGCACCACGGCCACGGCAGCGCCGACCAGGCGATCGTCGGCCTCGGCGGCCAGGTGTTCATGCGCAAGAACTCCCAGGACGCCGTCGAGGAGTTCCGCCCCTACTTCGACAACGCTCCGGTCTATGGAAATGGGCCGAGCCTCGAGGAGTTCACCGAGGCGACCCCGCTCACGGTGGGCAGCCCGCAGGAGGTCATCGACAAGACTCTGACGTTCCGGGAGTCCTTCGGCGACTACCAGCGCCAGCTGTTCCTGACGGACCACGCGGGCCTGCCGTTGAAGACGGTTCTCGAGCAGCTCGACCTGCTGGGAGGCGAGGTGGTCCCGGTGCTGCGCGCCGAGCTCGTGGAGAACCGGCCTGCGCACGTGCCGGACGCCCCCACGCACGCTTCCCTCGTCGCCGCCCGCAGTGCCGAGAAGTCCGAGGCACATCAGCTCAAGGCGGACACGGTCACCGGGCGCGCCCCCTTTCCGACGCCATGACCACCCGATCGGCCGCAGCGGCCTGGGAGTCCCTGTTCCGCGTGCAGGTCACCTTGATGCGTCGGTTCGAGGCGGCCCGCGACTTCGCGCCGTTGACCTCCCGCGAGTACGACGTCCTGTTCAACATCTCCCGGGCACCCGGGGGAGCTGCCCGCCTGCGTGACCTCAACGAGAAGTCCCTGCTCGCCCAGCCGAGCCTGTCCCGGATGGTCGACCGTCTCGCGGCCGAGGGCCTCGTCGAACGCCGCGAGGCCCACGACGACGGCCGCGGCGTGGTCGTCGCGCTCACCGGTGACGGTGCGGCGCTCCAGCGCAGCATCGGGCTCCGGCACGTGCGCAGCATCTCGGCGAGCATCGACCACGTGCTCGACGCCGATGAGCAGGCCACGCTCGCCGCGCTGTGCGACAGGCTCCGGGTGGCGGCCCCCGCCGCCGGGCCCGTGCCCGCTGACCGGCCCGCGACCTCACCCACGAACGCGAAGGGCCGACCATCACCACGCCCCTGAACGCGAAGGACCGACCATCACCACGCCCCTGAACGTCGTCGCCCTCAGCGGTGGCGTCGGCTACCCCTCCTCCACCCGCACCCTGACCGACCTCCTGCTCGGCGCCGTCGCGGAGGCCGCCACGACGCGCGGCATCGAGGTGACGCTCACCACCGTCGAGGTGCGCGACCACGCGGCCGACGTCGTCAATGTCACCGTGCTCGGGTTGCCCGGCGCAGCCCTCGACGAGGCACTGCGCACAGTCGAGGACGCCGACGTCCTCATCGCGGCGAGCCCGGTGTTCCGCGGTTCCTATGCCGGGATCTTCAAGTCCTTCCTCGACCTCGTTGACCCGGTGGCCATGCGGGGCAAGCCCGTCCTGCTCGGCGCGACGGGCGGGTCCGCGCGGCACCAGCTGATGATCGACCAGGCGATGCGGCCGCTGTTCGCCTACTTCGGCGCCCTGATCAGCCCGACGGCTGTCTACGCCTCGACCGACGACTGGTCGGTCGGCTCGGTTCCCGTCCCCGCACTGCAGGACCGCGTCGCCCGGGCGGCGTTCGAGGTGCTGCGCCTGGAGGCGGTTGGCAGCACCGTGCACGCCTGAGCGAGCGACTCACGTGCGAGAGCGCTGTCCCGGGGGCTGTCCGCATCCTCGCCGAAAGCGCTCTCGGCAGTCACGGCACCCTCCGGGCTCAGCCCTCGGCGGAGCGGAACATCCAGGCGTGCTTCTCCAGCCCGTTCGCCACCCCGATCAGCAGGTCCTGGCTGAGCAGGTCCGCCTCCAGTGCCTCGAGCGAATCCTTGATCCGATCGCTCGCCGCCTGCAGCCGGTCGTCGAACTGCCGGATCGCCTTGTCGGTGCCGATCACCCCGCCCTCGAGGTCCTCCACCTGGGAGTCCGAGGCGACGGTGGCCGCGCGGCCGTCCGGGGCCGCACCGATCGTCGCGAGGCGCTCAGCCACCACGTCGGCCCAGCTCCGGACGTCCGCGATCACCTCGTCGAGCTGCAGGTGCACGGAGCGGAAGTGCGGACCTTGGATGTTCCAGTGGGCCTGCTTGCCCTGGAGGGCGAGGTCGATGAGGTCCACGAGCGCCGCCTGGAGCCGCTCGACGACCACCTCGGAGGCGGATGCCTTTGGGTCTGCACTCTTCTTCGTCGCCACGTCTGTTCCTCCTCCTCGGCCACGGTGCGTGGCCCTTGCAAAAGACGGACGCCTCCAATCTAGGGGTGGATACGCCGTCCTGCAGGTCGAGGCCCCGGCGCGCCAGGCCTGCTGCGCTAGGCTCGTCGTGATGTTCTCCACGGAGCTCCTTAGCCAGCCGCGCTGATCCAGAGCGGGCGCCCCCGGGTGCCGCATCAGCGCGGACGACCTCCCACGCCAGCTGGGGGGTCGAGTCATGACAGGCTCCGACCGCCAGCCCGCGGCTGGCCCCGCTCCCAAGGAATGCAGATGTCCTCCAAGACGACAGATACGACGCCCGAGGTGCCGCCGCACCGCTACACCGCTGCCCTGGCCGGCCGGATCGAGCAGGCGTGGCAGGACCGCTGGCAGGCCGAGGGCACGTTCAACGCCCCGAACCCCACCGGCGACCTGTCCGCCGACACAGCCGCCGGCGCGGAGAAGTTCTTCGTGCTCGACATGTTCCCGTACCCCTCCGGCAAGGGCCTGCACGTGGGCCACCCGCTCGGGTACATCGCCACCGACGTCGTCGGGCGGTTCAAGCGGATGACGGGCGTCAACGTGCTGCACGCGCTGGCATTCGACGCGTTCGGCCTGCCCGCCGAGCTGTTCGCCGTGCAGACCGGGCAACACCCGCGGATCACCACCGAGGCGAACATCGCCACGATGCGCCGGCAGCTGCGGCGGATGGGTCTGGCGCACGACGACCGTCGCACGTTCGCCACGACCGACCCCGGGTACGTGCGCTGGACGCAGTGGATCTTCCTGCAGATCTTCAACGCGTGGTTCGACCCCGACGCCGAGCGCCGCGACGGCGGACGAGGCGCGGCCCGGCCCGTCACCGAGCTGGTGGCTGCGTTCGCCTCCGGCGAGCGGGCCACGCCGGACGGGCGCGACTGGGCGGACCTGAGCGCCGCCGAACAGGAGGACGTCCTGGGGCAGTACCGGTTGGCGTACGTGGCGGACGTCCCGGTGAACTGGTGCCCCGGGCTGGGCACGGTGCTGGCGAACGAGGAGGTCACCGCGGACGGCCGGTCCGAGCGGGGCAACTTCCCGGTGTCCAAGCGGAACCTGCGGCAGTGGATGATGCGCATCACTGCGTTCGCGGACCGCCTGGTGGAGGACCTGGACCGCCTGGCCTGGCCGGAGACGGTCAAGACCATGCAGCGCAACTGGATCGGGCGCTCCGAGGGCGCGCGGGTGCGATTCGGTGTGGCCGGATCGGCCGAGCAGATCGAGGTCTTCACCACCCGGCCGGACACCTTGTTCGGTGCGACGTTCATGGTCCTCGCCCCCGAGCACCCCGTGCTGGACGCGCTGGTGCCCGAGGAATGGCCCGAAGGCACCCACAGCGCGTGGACGGGCGGGCACTCCAGCCCCCACGAGGCCGTGGTCGCGTACCGGGTACGTGCCGCGGCACGTACCGACATCGAGCGGCAGGCCGAGGGCCGGGAGAAGACCGGGGTGTTCACCGGCGTCTTCGCGGTGAATCCCGGCAACGGCGCCCGTGCGCCGGTCTTCATCGCCGACTACGTGCTGATGGGCTACGGCACGGGGGCGATCATGGCCGTGCCAGCGGAGGACGAGCGTGACCACGACTTCGCCCAGGCCTACACCCTGCCCATCGTGCGCACGGTGCAGCCTCCGGCCGACTTCGACGGCGGTGCCTACACCGGCGACGGCGTCACCATGAATTCCGCGAACGACGAGGTCAGCCTGGACGGCATGGACGTCGTCGAGGCGAAACGCACGATCATCGACTGGCTGGAGTCCAAGGGCCATGGCACCTCGACCGTCACCTACCACCTGCGCGACTGGCTGTTTTCCCGGCAGAGGTACTGGGGCGAGCCGTTCCCGGTGGTGTACGACTCCGACGGCCGCGTCATCGCGCTGCCCGACGAGATGCTGCCCGTCGAGCTGCCCGAGGTGCCGGACTTCTCGCCGCGCACGTTCGCCGACGACGACGCCCACTCCTCCCCGGAGCCGCCGCTGGCCCGCGCCACCGACTGGGTCACCGTCGAGCTGGACCTGGGCGAGGGCCCGAAGACGTACCGCCGCGACACGAACACCATGCCGAACTGGGCTGGGTCCTGCTGGTACGAGCTGCGCTATCTGGACCCGACGAACACCGAGGCCCTGGTGGACCCGGAGATCGAGCGCTACTGGATGGGCCCGCAGACGCTGGCCGACGGCACGGTGACCACGGGTGGTGCGGACCTGTACGTCGGCGGCGTGGAGCATGCGGTGCTGCACCTGCTGTACGCCCGGTTCTGGCACAAGGTGCTTTCCGACCTGGGCCACGTCTCCAGCGTCGAGCCGTTCCACGAGCTGTTCAACCAGGGCTACATCCAGGCATACGCCTACACCGATGCGCGCGGGGTCTACGTGACCGCGGACGAGGTCGAGGAGACCATGGG
>JAENWO010000426.1 GCA_016649925.1 Actinomycetales bacterium | reverse complement strand
CCCTTGCGCCCTACGACGAGTACCTGCCCTGAGCTGAGCGCCGCGCCGCACTTCCGCGCCGCGCCGCACCGCCGGCCCTTCTCGACTGCGCTACTCGGTTCTCGACCGCGCTACTCGACGAACTTGTAGCCCAGCCCCCGCACCGTGACGAGCACCTCCGGGTTGGAGGGGTCCTTCTCGATCTTCGCGCGGATGCGCTTGACGTGGACGTCGAGCGTCTTGGTGTCACCGACGTAGTCGGCGCCCCACACGCGGTCGATCAGCTGCCCCCGGGTGAGCACGCGGTCGGGATTGCGCAGCAGCAGCTCGAGCAGCTCGAACTCCCGAAGCGGCAGGGACACAGGCTCACCGTCCACCGTGACGATGTGGCGTTCGGTGTCCATCCGGGTCCGGCCGACGGCGAGCACGGCCGGGCTCAGGTCGTCCCCGGTCTCACTGACGCGGCGCAGGACCGCGCGCACGCGGGCGAGCAGCTCGCGGAAGGAGTAGGGCTTGGTGACGTAGTCGTCGGCGCCGATCTCGAGCCCCACCACCTTGTCGATCTCGCTGTCCTTCGCGGTCAGCATGATGACGGGCACAAAGCTGCGCTGGCGCAACTCCCGGCACACCTCGACGCCGGAGAGGCCGGGCAGCATGAGGTCGAGCAGGACGAGGTCCGCTCCGCCCCGGTCGAACTCGACGAGAGCCTCCGGGCCGCTGGCGACGGCGACCACCTCGAATCCCTCTCGGGTGAGCTGGTAGGTCAGCGGCTCGCGGTAGGACTCCTCGTCCTCGACCAGCAGGATGCGCGTCACGCCTGTTCTCCTTTCGCACCCGGCAGCGCCGGGCCGGATGTGGTCCTGGGGACGCCGTCGGGTCCTGCGGTGATGCTCTCCGCCTCGGGGATCCTCAGCGTGAACGTCGACCCACGCCCGGGCGTGGACCAGAGAGTGACCTCGCCACCGTGGTTGGAGGCGACGTGCTTGACGATGCTCAGGCCCAGGCCGGTGCCGCCGGTCTCTCTCGAGCGCGCGGGGTCGACGCGGTAGAAGCGTTCGAAGACCCGCGAGGCGTCCGCCGTCGTGATGCCCACGCCCTGGTCGACGACGGCGATCTCGACGATCCCGTCCCTCGAGCGCAGCCCGACACTCACCCGCGTCCCGGACGGCGAGTACCGCAGCGCGTTGTCGAGGAGGTTGCGCACCGCGGTCACGAGGAGTCCGTGGTCACCGAACACGTGGAGCCCGTGCGCCCCACCGACGGCGATCTGGACCTGACGGGACTGGGCCTCCACCCGCACCCGGTCCACCGCCTCGGCGACCACCACGTCGAGGCGCACGTCGACGAAGTCCACCTCGGTCTCGGGGGCCTGGAGCCGGGACAGGTCGATGATCTCCTGGACGAGCACCGACAGCCTCCTCGCCTCCCGCTGCATACGGGCCGTGAACCGGCGCACCGCCTCGGGGTCGTCCGCGGCGTCCGTGACGGTCTCGGCCAGGAGCGCGATCGCTCCGACGGGGGTCTTGAGCTCATGGGAGACGTTGGCGACGAAGTCGCGACGGATCTCCTCCACCCGCCGTTCGGCGGTGCGGTCGTCGGCGAGGAGCAGGACGCGCCCGGCCGTCAGGGGCGCCACCCGGACCGCGAAGGCCAGGCGGTCCGCACCCGGCACCGTGGACCGGGGGATGAGCATGTGGTCGTCGCGGGAGTCCCCGGTCCGCCGGACCTCCGAGATGAGCTGGTTGAGCGGCTCGTACGTGACGTGGCCGTTGCGCACCAGTCCGGACGTGTAGGCGTCCGGTGTCGCACGCAGCACCTCATCGCCGGCGCCGAGGAGCACGGAGGTCGAGCGCAGGGCGGAGAGCAGGCCGGCGACGTCGTCGTCCACCGCCAGCCCCACGTGGTCCTTCGGAGGCGTGCGCTGGGCCCGCTCGCTGAGTCGGAACGCGAATGCGCCGGTCGCCCCCACGAAGATCCCGAGCAGTCCCACTCCGATCACCAACCACGAACCCTCCACATGCGCCAGACTAGAGCCACGCGCCGCGCACCTTGAACCGGTACCGGCGTGGACGCCAGATGTTCACCAGTCGGGCACCGGACGTTAACGACGGCGTGAGATCGTGCGTCCGCGTGGCGCGATCTCTGCGCGTCGGCCGGATGGGCCGGCACGCGGGACCAACTAGAAGGAGTGTGACGAGTGCGAGCGATCTTCACGCAGGAGCTGGGTCAGGTGGGCGAGGACCTGCTGCAGATGAGCCGACAAGTCGCGGACGCCGTCCGGGATGCCTCGATCGCCCTCTCCACCGGTGACCTGGAGCTGGCCGAGCGCGTGATCGAGGCCGATTCGAAGATCGACGAGCTGGAACGGCTGCTCGACGAGCGTTGCGTCGTCCTGCTGGCCCGCCAGCAGCCGGTGGCCACGGACCTGCGAATCATCGTCTCGGGCCTGCGGATCAGCGCCTCCATCGAGCGGATGGGTGACCTGGCCCGGCACATCGCGCAGGTGACGCGCCTGCGCTACCCCGACGCCGCGGTCCCGGAGCAGGCGCAACAGCTGTTCGCCCAGCTCGCGGAGGCGGCCAACAAGGTGGCGAACGACGTCGTGGAGCTCCTCGAGACGCACGATCTGGAGCTCGCTGCCGCCGTCGAACGCGACGACGACATCCTCGACAACCTCCACCTGGACACGTTCCGCACCATGCTCGACGAGCGCTGGAAGGGCACGGTCGCCGAGACGGTCGACGTCACGCTGCTGGCCCGCTTCTACGAGCGCTTCGGCGACCACGCCGTGTCCGTCGCCCGACGCATCACCTATCTGGTGACCGGCGAGCTCGACGGCGAGAGCCCCCGCCACTGACCCTCCGGCAACCAACCCCAGCAAACGAGTGCGGGCGTTTCATCTCATATCTCGAGATATGAGATGAAACGCCCGCACTCGT
>JAENWO010000570.1 GCA_016649925.1 Actinomycetales bacterium | reverse complement strand
GGCCGGCTCGGCGTCCTCGGCCAGCTCGGCGTCCTCGGCGGCGCGGCGCTTGGCCACCCGCCGGTCGTGCAGCGCGCAGACCCCGACGGCGCCGAAGTACAGCAGGATGATCGGCAGCGCCATCAGGATCATCGAGACGGCGTCCGGTGTGGGCGTGGCGAACGCGCTGAACGTGAAGATGCCGACGATCGCCCACCGCCAGCCCCGCAGCCAGGTACCGGCCTTGACGAGACCGAGGAAGTTCACCACGACCATCATCAGGGGCATCAGGAACGCCACCCCGAAGGCGAGGATGAACTGCATGACGAACTTCAGGTAGACCGAGGCGTTGATGAAGTTGACGGAACCCTCGGGGGTGAACTCGGTGAGGATCTTCACCGCGTTCGGCAGCACCGACCAGGCCAGGAATGCTCCCGCGAGGAACAGGGGCACGGCTGCGCCCATGAAGCCGATGGCGTAGCGCTGCTCCTTGGACGTCAGGCCCGGGGTGACGAACGCCCAGATCTGGTAGATCCACCACGGAGAAGCGATGATCACGCCGAGGAACAGCGCGATCCGGATCTTCATGTCGAACGAGCTGGCGACGCCGTCGAAGTTCAGCGCCGCCGTCTGGCCCCGGTTGTTCAGGCCCTCGATCGGCTGCTGCAACGCCTCGAACACGGGGTTGTACAGCATCCAGCCGACGATCGCGCCGACGAGGAGTCCACCCGCGACGAGGAGGAACCGGCGGCGGAGCTCACGCAGGTGTGCCCCGAGCGCCATGCGTGCGTCGGGATTGCCCCTCCTCGCCCCGGTCGTGCGCAGGGCCACGATGGGTTATCGCCCGACGTCGGTGGGCGGTGGCGCGTCGGGGGACGGGATGCCGGTGGTCTGCGGGGGGTTCGACGTCGGCGGGGTGTGCCCGATGGGCGCCTGCGGCGGTACCGGGGGCGTCGACGGGGTGTCGTCGCGGAGGTCCTTGACCTCCTCCTTGAAGATCTTCATGGAACGACCCACGTTGCGGGTGATGTCGGGCAGCTTGTTCGCGCCGAAGACGATCAGGACGACCACGAGCAGCACAATGAAATGCCAGGCTTGCAAACGCATGGGCTAGGCCCTCCGCTTCAAGAATCAGGTGTGACGCGAGTCTACCGTCTGGGCGGGAGCTCGAACGGAATGCCGATCGCGCGCCACCTGGCGAGCGTAGTCCTGTGCCGCACCCGCTTGCGCTCGTCCCGGTTCTCGTGGTTGCCCGCCCGGCCGCTCCGCCACCCGTCACGCTCGGCGTCCGTGGCGAGCAGGTGCGGCGTGAACGTGCGCTCGGGGCCGCGGGCTGCGGTGAGCTCGGCGGTGCGGCGGGACAGCGACTCGATCATCTCCGAGGTGTGGCCGAGCTCGGACATCAGCGCCTTCGCCGAGCGCCACAACCGCAGGCCGAGCCACGCGGCGCCGGCGAGCGTGGCGAGGACGAGGAGCGTCCAGACGATGAACCAGAGCACACGAAGAGCCTACTGGTCCTCAGGCCGCTCGGTGTCGCCGGGCCGCTGGGTGTCATCGGGTGAGTCCGGGTCATCGGGTGAGTCCGGGTCATCGGGTGAGTCCGGGTCATCGGGTGAGTCCGGGTCATCGGGTGAGTCCGGGTC
>JAENWO010000093.1 GCA_016649925.1 Actinomycetales bacterium | reverse complement strand
GTCCGGCGCGTCCCAGACGCCGGCAACCGGGGCCACACCGCCCGAGTCCGGTCCCACCGGCAGGAACGCCCCGCTGGAGGACGTCGCCACGTCGCTGGAGGGCTCCGCAGGCGAGCGCAGGGACGTGGATCGTCGCTGGCACGGCGCGATGCACGAGGTGCTGAGCTCGAGCGCACTCGTCACGTTCCTCGCGATCGTCGCGGCGCTGGTGGTGAGTTCGGTGCTGATCGCGTTCGCCGACGCGGACGTCCGCTCGAGCGCCGTCTACTTCTTCTCCCGGCCGGGCGACATGCTCGGCGCGGCGTGGGACAGCGTGTTCGGCGCCTACTCCTCGCTGTTCCGGGGCGCAGTCTTCGACTTCGACGCCAAGTCCGTGACGCGGGCGATCCGCCCGATCACCGAGACGATGGTCGCCTCGACACCGCTGATCTTCGCCGCGCTGGGCCTGGGTATCGGCTTCCGTTCGGGCGTGTTCAACATCGGCGCCCAGGGGCAGGTCCTGATGGGCGTCGCCTTCGCGGCCTACGTCGGGTTCACGTGGCACCTCCCGATCGGTGTGCACCTCGTTCTGGCCGTGCTCGTCGCCGCGATCGTCGGTGGTTTCTGGGCGGGCATCGCGGGGTTCCTCAAGGCGCGCACCGGGGCCAACGAGGTGATCGTCACGATCATGCTCAACTCGATCGCGTTCTGGCTGATCTCCTACCTCCTGACCACCACGGCGTTCCGCCACGGCGGCACCCGCCCGATCTCACCTGCGGTCGCCGAGACGGCGGTCTTCCCGCTGCTGCTCGGGTCCGGCTTCCGTCTCCATCTCGGGTTCGTGCTCGCGCTGGCCGCTGCCGTCGCGGTGTGGTGGCTGATGGAGCGCTCCACGATCGGGTTCAAGTTCCGCGCGGTGGGCGCCAACATGGACGCGGCCCGGACGGCTGGCATCAACGTGAACCTCGTCTTCCTGTTCGTCCTGGTTGCGGCCGGAGCGCTCGCCGGCCTCGGCGGGGCCGCGCAGATCCTCGGGACCGACAAGACCCTGCAGGCCACGAGCGCAGGATCGATCGGTTTCGACGCAATCACGGTCGCCCTCCTCGGTCGGTCCAAACCGCTCGGCACGGTGCTGGCGGCGCTCCTCTTCGGCGCCCTGCGTGCGGGGTCGCCGCTGATGCAGGCCGTGAGCAACACCCCGATCGACATCGTGCTCGTCATCCAGGCAGTGATCGTGCTGCTTATCGCGGCACCGCCACTGGTACGGGCCATCTTCCGGCTGCCCGCACCCGGGGTCAGCCGTCGCGCGAAGGAGGCCGTGGCATGAGCACCCTGACTCCGGACCGGTTGAACGACCCGGAGGTGGTGCGGACCGACCCCGCACCGACTCCGGTCTCCTGGCGCAACGCGATCCTCTACGGCGTGATCGCGCTCGTTGCGCTGTTCGGCTTCGCGCTCTCGACCGCGGCTGCGGATGTGTCCCGGTTGATCGTCTCCACCTCGAAGGACGCCGTCCAGATCGCCCCCCTCCTCCTTCCGTCGAGGACCACCGCACTCGCTCTCGCCGTGATCGCGGTGGTCCTGGCCGCCCTGGCGTTCTACGCGACCATGAACCGGAAGAGGTTCGGCCCGATGCTCCCGGTGGCGTTCGGCGTCGTGGTCCTGCTCGCGTTCCTCGTCTGGGTGGTGGCGGGCAACGAGAGCGGGCTGCCGCTCCCGCACCTCCTGAGCACCGCGCTCACCGCGGCCCTCCCGCTCGTCTTCGGCGGGATCGCGGGCCTGCTCTGTGAGCGGTCCGGCATCATCAACATCGCGATCGAGGGCCAGCTGCTCGCCGGCGCGTTCCTCGCCGTCGTCGTCGGGACTGCCACCGGCAGCCCCTATCTGGGCCTCATCGCCGCGCCGATCGCGGGTGCGCTCGTCGGGCTGCTGCTGGCGTTGTTCTCCATCAAGTACCGCGTCGACCAGATCATCGTCGGTGTGGTGCTCAACGTGCTCGTCATCGGGCTGACCAACTACCTGTTCTCCACGGTGCTCACCCAGAACCCGGGCGGGCTGAACAGCCCGCCTCGCGTCCCGGTCATCGCCATCCCCGTCCTGTCCCAGATCCCGGTGCTCGGACCGGTGCTGTTCCGGCAGACGATCATCGTCTACCTCATGTTCGCGCTCGTCGCGTTCCTGCAGGTGATGGTCTTCCGCAGCCGCTGGGGCCTGCGGATGCGCTCGGTCGGCGAGCACCCCGAGGCCGCGGACACGGTGGGGATCGACGTCAACCGGACCCGGTACCGCAACACGGTCCTCGGGTCCGCGATCGCGGGCTTCGGCGGTGCGGCGCTCGTCTCGGTCGGGCTGGCGTTCACCAAGGAGCTCACCGCCGGGCGCGGGTACATCGCCCTCGCCGCGATGATCCTCGGCCGGTGGAACCCCACGGGCGCGTTGGCTGCCGCACTCCTGTTCGGCTTCGCCGACTCCCTCAACCGGGTGCTGGGCAACATCGGCTCACCGGTGCCGTCCCAGCTCCTCGCGATGCTGCCCTACCTGGCGACGATCTTCGCCGTCGCCGGCCTGGTCGGCCGCGTCCGCCCGCCCGCCGCGGAGGGCACCCCGTACCCGAAGTAGTCCCCCACCCAGCACGGAAGTACCCCGGCACGCGAGTGCTGGAGATTCCTCTCATTTGGTGAGATCTGACCGAGATCTCCAGCACTCGACGAGAGCGGCAGCTCGAGCAGACACACGGCGGAAGGAAGCAGCGATGAGCAACACGATCGACTGGGAGGCGCTGCGGGCCGCGGCGCGGGACGTGATGACGCGCGGGTACGCGCCCTACTCGCACTACCCCGTGGGGGCCGCCGCGCTGACGGACTCCGGGGACGTCGTCGTCGGCTGCAACGTGGAGAACGCCGCCTACGGCGTGACGTTGTGCGCGGAGTGCTCGCTCGTGTCCGCACTGGTCACCGGGGGCGGTGGCCGGCTCGTCGCGTTCACGTGCGTTGACCGCGACGGCGAGACGATCATGGCGTGCGGGCGCTGCCGCCAGCTGCTGTGGGAGCACGGCGGAGCGGAGCTGCTCGTCGACACGACGTCGGGCATCCGCCCGATGACCGAGGTGCTCCCCGAAGCGTTCGGCCCCGAGCAGCTCGAGCGCTGATGTGGGGTTCGCCCGCGGACTGGGTCACCGCCGTCGTCGCGCTCGGCGCGCTCGGAGCAGCGGTCTGGGCCGGCCTCACCGCGCGTGACGTCGACCGCGTGGAGGCGGTCCGCGATCTGGCTGCCGCGGACCTGCGACGGCGTTCCCAGGCGACCCAGGTCGCGGCGTGGATCGTGGTGAAGCTCGAAGTGGGTGCTGACACCGGCCGGGGGATCGGCGTCGTGGTCCACAACTCCTCGGACTCGGTCATCTACGACGTCGAGATCGTCACCTCGGCGAAGAACGAGCGCGTCCCGAAGCCGATCCGCCTCGAGCCGCTGCCGCCGGCTGACTTCTACGTGCGGGAGAAGCCCGGTCATCCCCACGGCTGGGCGTTCGCGAAGGCGACCTCGGAGGTCACTGACGCC
This sequence comes from Actinomycetales bacterium, assembly GCA_016649925.1. GTDB lineage: Bacteria > Actinomycetota > Actinomycetes > Actinomycetales > Beutenbergiaceae > JAENWO01. Next base: position 5,150 of record JAENWO010000093.1, on the reverse strand, counting down.
GCCCTGCGCCCGGTCACCACGAGCCGCGACCTGCGGGTGCAGCGGCTCACGTTCCGCGACTCGGCTGACGTGTACTGGGAACGGACCCGACACGGGGCGCTGGTGGAGCGGTGAGGACCACGCCGTGGCGCCGCCCGTCTCACTAGGCTGACGCCATGAGTGAACCCTTCGATGCCGTCGACGTGATCCGGACCAAGCGTGACAAGCAGGTCCTGTCCGACGCCCAGATCGACTGGGTGATCGACGCCTACACGCGCGGCGCCGTCGCCGAGGAGCAGATGTCCGCCCTCAACATGGCGATCCTCCTCAACGGCATGACGCGCGCCGAGATCGCACGGTGGACGACGGCGATGATCGCCTCGGGCGAGCGGATGGACTTCTCCGGCCTGTCCCGCCCGACGGCGGACAAGCACTCCACCGGGGGGGTCGGGGACAAGATCACGCTCCCGCTCGCGCCGCTCGTCGCCGTGTTCGACGTCGCCGTCCCCCAGCTCTCCGGGCGCGGCCTCGGCCACACCGGCGGCACACTGGACAAGCTCGAGTCGATCCCCGGTTGGCGCGCCGCGCTGAGCAACGAGGAGATGCTCGCCCAGCTTGAGGACGTCGGCGCGGTGATCTGCCAGGCCGGCGCAGGCCTCGCCCCGGCCGACCGCAAGCTCTACGCCCTCCGGGACGTCACGGGCACGGTCGAAGCCATCCCGCTGATCGCCTCCTCGATCATGAGCAAGAAGATCGCCGAGGGCACCGGCGTGCTCGTCCTCGACGTCAAGGTCGGCTCGGGTGCGTTCATGAAGTCCCTCACCGACGCCCGCGAGCTGGCGCGCACGATGGTGGACCTCGGCACCGACGCCGGTGTCACCACCGTGGCCCTGCTCACCGACATGTCCACCCCGCTCGGACTCACGGCCGGCAACGCGCTCGAGGTGCGGGAGTCCGTCGAGGTGCTCGCCGGTGGTGGCCCGCCCGACGTCGTCGACCTCACCCTCGCCCTCGCCCGCGAGATGCTCGACGCCGTCGGCCGGCCCGACGCCGATCCGGAGGCCGCGCTCAGGGACGGCCGGGCGATGGACAAGTGGCGAGCGATGATCGCCGCCCAGGGCGGCGACAACGATGCCGAGCTGCCGACGGCGCGGCACACCGAGCAGGTGCTCGCGCCGGCCGACGGTGTGCTCGTCGGGCTGGACGCCCTCGCCGTCGGCGTCGCCGCGTGGCGCCTGGGCGCGGGCCGGGCTCGCCGGGAGGACGTGGTGCAGGCCGGCGCGGGCGTGGAGCTGCACGCCAAGCCGGGTGCCACCGTCCGCGCGGGCCAGGTGCTGATGACGCTGCACACGGACACGCCGGAGCGCTTCGACCGCGCCAAGGAGGCGCTCGAGGGTGCCGTGACGATCGCTGCCGACGGCGCACGCCCGGCCACCGAAGGCATCGTCCTGGACCGGATCACCACGTCATGAGCCCGGCCATCAGCGGCCGTGAGCGCCCCGCCACCGAGCGTCGACCGGAGGCGGTCTACGGCGTCGGCACCGAGCCCGACGTCCGCTTCTCCCTCGCGAACGAACGAACCGCGTTGGCCTGGCTGCGCACCGGGCTCGCGCTCGTCGGCGGCGGGGTAGCGCTGACCACGCTGGTCACGTTCGCCGAGAGCGGCCTGCTGCTGCTGGACGTGATCGCCGCCCTCGCCTGCGCGTCCGGCGGGAGCCTCGCCGTCGGGGCGCTGGTCGGTTGGCGCCGCACGGAACGCGCTCTGCGGCTGGGCCGGCCGCTACCCGCACCGAGTGCGTTGCCCATCCTCGTGGTCGGAGTGGCCGCCATCGCGCTCGTCCTCGCCGCCTACGCCGTCGTGCAGGCGCTCCCGTGAGCCTCGCGGGCGTCGAGGGCCTCGCGGACGACCCCGGCGCCCAGCCGCAGCGCACGATGCTGGCCTGGAACCGCACGATCCTGGCGACGGTCCTCGGCGCGCTGCTCGTCGCCCTGACCGCGGAGCGGCAGCAGCTCCCGGGTGTGGCGGCGGCCGCTGGGCTGGCCGCCGCCGGCCTGCTCCTGATGGTGCTGCGGGACCTGCGCCACTGGCACCACACCGACGTCAGCCCATGGACGCCGATCCTGCACGTCGGGCTCGCCGTCGTCGGGCTCGCCGCCCTCGGCGTCACGGTCGCGGTCACCGGAATCCTGATGGAGGCACGATGATCAAGGCCCTGCGACGCTTCTCGCTGAACGCGGCGCTGAGCCCGCTGTTCACGCCGCGGTACACCTCGATGGCGCTGGACAGGCTCTCGCGAGACCGCGACGGCGAAGGCACGCTCGCCCGGAAAGTCGTCGCGCCGACGCTGGGTATCTTCCGGCCGCGGGGAACCGGGGTGGTGCGGGTCGGTGGGATCGCGGCCCGGCAGCACGACGGCGTCACGTGCGCCGCTACCGGCATCCTCATGCTGAATGCGGCTGCGGACCCGGTGCTCGGTGCCTGGCTGGACCGCGGCGTCGTGCCTGCGCCGGACTCCTTACCGGTCGAGATCTCCTCGCTGACGACGGCGGAGCTCGCCGCAGCGGATCCGCTCGAGCGCCTGCGCCTGGCTGAGATCGCGGTCCACGACCTCGCCACCCGGAGGACGCTCGGGCCGTTCGGCTGGCCGAAGAAGTACGGCACCCCGCCCTGGGGTGCCGCGCGGGTGGCCCGGGTGCCGGGCGTGAAGTACTCCCACCGGCCCGTGAACGACCGCGACGGCGCCCTGATGGACGACGTGCTGGGCCTGCTCGTGCGGGCCACCAGCGCGGGCATCCCCGTGCCGATCTACTCCGGTGGGGACCTGAGCTTCGGCTGGGACACCGCGATGCCGCGGCACCTCATCCTCGCCCTGCCGACGACGGCGGAGTCCGGCAAGCTGCGCATCTACGAGCCCGGCAGCGGGCGGATCCACACGATCGCCCCGCGCGAGCTGCGTCGTCGGAGCAGGCCGCACCCCGCGCTGGGCGGATGGACCCACCTGGCCTGGACGCTCATCCCGATCGTGCCCTGACGCCGGGCGCCCCGCCCTGGTGGTGAACTCGTCAGCTCGCCGTGAGATCGACAGCTGTGGTTGACGAGTTCACGGCGGTGGGACGAGTTCGCGGTGGGTCGTGCCAGGCGCGCGGGGGCGTGGCTCCACGCGACTACGCTCGGACCATGCCGCTGAGCCACGACGAGATCGCCGCCCTGCCCAAGGTCGCCCTGCACGACCACCTCGACGGCGGCCTGCGCCCCGCGACGCTCATCTCACTCGCCGCGGAGATCGGATACGACCTGCCCTCCACGGACCCGGCCGGGTTGGGGGAGTGGTTCGTCCAGGCCGCCGGCTCCGGCACGCTGGAGCGCTACCTCGAGACGTTCGCCCACACGACGGCCGTCATGCAGACCGAGGAAGGCCTGCGCCGCGTCGCCAAGGAGTCCGTGCTGGACCTCGCAGCCGACGGCGTCGTGTACGCCGAGCAGCGGTACGCGCCCGAGCAGCACCTCGAGAGGGGCCTGGGCCTGCAGCAGGTGGTCGACGCCGTGCAGGCCGGCTTCGACGACGGCGTCGCGGAGGCGGCGGAGGCGGGGCACACCATCCGGATCGGCACCCTCGTCACCGCGATGCGGCAGAACGACCGCGGCGACGAGATCGCCGCGCTGGCCCTGGCCAACCGGGAGGTCGGCGTCGTCGGGTTCGACATCGCCGGGCCCGAGGCCGGGTTCCTGCCCACCCGGCAGCTCTCCGCGTTCCGCACGCTCCGGGAGGCGAACTTCCCGTACACGATCCACGCCGGCGAGGCCGCCGGGACGGACTCCCTCTACGAGGCCGTGCAGCTTTGCGGTGCCCTCCGCCTGGGTCACGGCGTGCGGATCATGGACGACATCGAGCTCGAGGTGGACTCCGACGGCGAGCCGTTGGCCATCCTCGGCCCGCTCGCGCACTGGGTGCGGGACCGGCAGATCCCGCTCGAGGTGTGCCCCTGCTCGAACGTGCAGACCGGAGCCGCCTTCTCCGTGGCGGAACACCCGATCACGCTCCTGCGGGACCTCGGCTTCGCGATTACCGTGAACACCGACAACCGGCTGATGTCCGGTACCTCGATGACGCACGAGATGTCCCTGCTCGTGGCCGAGGCGGACTGGACCTTGGCCGACCTCGAGGCGGCCACGCTGACGGCGGCGTGGAACGCGTTCGCGCACTTCGACGTGATGCAGGACATCATCACGGAGCAGATCCTGCCGGGGTACGCCACCGAGGACTGATGCCCGCGGTCAACCGCCGTGGCGGCCCGGTGCACTCGTTGGGACCTCGGGAAGGTCGGCGACCTCACCACGATGCTGAGAGTCCCGGCGCCCCTGACGGGGACGCGCTCGAGGCCGACGGGACGCTCGCCGGGCTGCGCACCGAGTGGCTGCGCGCGGACGACGTCCCCGAGCTGGGCTGAGCGCACGGGCGTGAGCGAGTCGTGGGTGCCTTCGGCGCGGGCACTCGAGCGGCAACGCTTCCGGGTGGCGCAGCGTCGACGTTCCTTCGCCGTCGTGCTCGCGAGCACGGTGGTGGTCGCTGCCGTCGCGGTGGTGGTCGTGGTGTGCTCCCCGGGCATCAGGAGCAGGGACCCTTGAGTAGTCATCAGGCTCATCATCCCCACCCCTCAAACGCGCGGGTTCCTTCCAGTACTTATTGCACAAGAGGGACGTCAAGCCAAGCGGAACGCAGGGCGAAAGCGCAGGTCAACCGAACTTCGTGCCACTCGTCACAGCGACTATGTCCAGAGTCCCGGACACCCCTCCCAGGTCGCAGCCGCCCGGTCCCTGGGTCTGACCCGGGCGCAGACCACCCGCCGGATCGTCGTTCCCCGGTCCGTCCGCAAGGTCACCCCCGCCCTGGCCAACACGGTCGTGTCCCTGCAGAAGGACTCCGGGCTGATCTCGATCCTCGGCGCCGTCGATGCGATCCGGGCGGCGCAGATCGCGGTCACCGGGAACTACAACTTCACCCCGTTCGTGGCCGCGGGGTTCCTGTTCCTGTTCCTGCTCATCTCGATCCCGCTGACGAGGATCGTCGAGGCGTACAGCGCGCGGCGGGGATGGCGCGGGGCGCAGCGGTCCGTGGCCGGGGCGGGGGCGATCCGGTGAGCCCGCTGCTGCACGTGGCCGGGGCGGGGGC
>JAENWO010000196.1 GCA_016649925.1 Actinomycetales bacterium | reverse complement strand
GTTCTGGCCGATCGCGGTGGTGTCGTCGACCCAGAAGCTCCAGCCCTCGGGAGCCGCGGGCCAGGAGGGATCGGGCTGCCAGCCGGGAGGCGGCGACCAGTCGGCCTCGGGCTGGGGCCATCCGGGGGGTGCGTTGAACCTTTGCGTCATGACGGGAAGACTAAGGGATACCGCTGCGTCCGCGGTAAGGACGCGGTGGGCAGGTCTGCCCGTGTGCCCTGGTCCGCCTCGAGCTCCTCGGGCCCGGCCGCCCGAGGTGGAGGAGCAGGGGGCTACCCCAGCGCGATCGAGACCCACCGACGACGGCGGACAGCCCGACCGCCCCGAGGATCACCGTGAGCGGGCTCCGGCCCGCCCGTCCGGCCAGGCACAGCCGGGAGCCGGAGCGCGACGGAGAGGCCGAGCATCGCCAGGTTGACCACATCGTCCTCGCGCGGGTTCTCGATGCACGTCGACGACGACGCCGTCCTTGGTGCCCTGCGGGCCGGTGTCCGCGGGTACCTCCTCAAGGGCGCGGAGCGGGAGGAGATCGTCCGGGCGATCCTCACCGTCGTCGGTGGCGGGACGGCCTACGGTGCGGACGTGGGCCGGCGGATCACCGACCTCGTCACCCGCGGACCCGCATCCGCTCCGGCGCGGCCGGTCGCCGAGTTGACGGCGCGCGAGGGGGAGGTCCTCGCCCTCGTGGCCGAGGGTGTGGGGAACCGCGAGGTCGCCCGCCGGCTCGTCCTGTCCGAGAGGACGGTGCCCAACCACGTCGCCACGATGCTTACCGGGCTGGGAGTCCGCGACCGGGCCGCCGGCGTCGGGGGTTCGGGTTCCGGCTCAGGACTCGCGCAGCACGGCGGCTCGCTCCTCCCACTCCTGCGGAGCGTCCTCGATCCGGACCACCTTGTCCCGGCTGGTGGCCCCGGTGACGAGAGTCACCTGCCGCCGTCGGACCCCGAAGGCCCCGGCCACGGCCTCCAGCGCCGCCTTCGTCGCGGCGCCATCCACCGCCCGGGCGGTGACCGAGACCACGAGCCTGTCGCCGTGGCTTCCGCCCACCCGGGTGCGGGACGCACCAGGCTTCACCCGGATGGCGAGCTGCACCGTCGTCATCGCGCGAACCGCAGCGTGCAGATCTGGAAGGGGCGCAGGCTGACCCGGGCGCTCTCGCCGTCCACGCTCAGGCCGGCGCGGCCCTCGATCTCCCGCTCGAGCAGGTCCGTCTCGACCACTCCGGTGGTCGCGAAGTCCGCCGTCACCGTCGCCGTGGCGCGGCCGCCGAGCGACTCGTAGAGGCGCACGACGACGTCGCCGCTGCCGTCCTCGGCGAGCTTCACGGCCTCGACGACGACGGCCGGGTTGTCCACTCGGAGCAGCGGGGCCACATCGGACGCACCGCGGACCCGACGCAGCGGCAGGTTCATCCGGTAGCCCTCGCGCACGGCCTCGGCGATGCCCGCGCCCACCACGAGCGAGGACCGCAGGACGTGCTCGCCCTGGTCGGCATCGGGATCCGGGAACAGCGGGGCGCGCAGCAGGGACTGGCGCACCGTGGTGCGGACCGACCCGTCCGGGCCGACGTCGCGGTGGATGTCGTGGCCGTAGGTGCAGTCGTTCGCGACGGCGATCCCGTAGCCCGGCTCCCCCACGTGTACCCAGCGGTGCGCGACGGTCTCGAACCGCGCGGCGTCCCAGGACGTGTTCGTCGTCGTCGGCCGGTGGATGTGCCCGAACTGGATCTCGGACGTGGCGCGCTCGGCGTGCAGGTCCAGCGGGAAGGCGAGCTTGAGCAGCTTCTGCCGCTCGTGCCAGTCGACCGTGGTGACGATGTCCAGCGCCCGGGAACCCGGCGCCAGCTCGAGGCGCTGCGTGATCGTCGAGTCGCCGTAGGTGCGCGAGACCACGACGGCGCAGCTCGCCTCATGCGTCTGCGTGACGATCTCGTCGGCCACGTCGAGGTCGGTCACGACGCGGCGGTAGTGCGCGTCGATGTCCCACGCGTCCCACTCGTTCGGGATGTCGCGGTGCACCTGCAGCAGGTTCGCGGGGGCACCGCGCGGCAGGACCTCCCGGTCCGCGTCGAGGTCCCGGATCGACGTGACCAGCCCACGCTGGTCGATGCGCATGCTCAGGTGGGCGTTGCGCAGGGCCCAGCCCTCGCCGTCGGGGACGAGGCTGACCCCGCCGTCCGCGGGCACGGGAGCCGAGGCGCCCAGGGCGGGGACGCCGTCGAGTGAGAACGGGCCGGCGTTGAGGGCGATCCCACGGTCCCCCTCCCCCACGAGCGCGGCGACGGACGAGCCGATGAGCGCCTCGAGGTCCGTGGCGATCCGGGTGTAGGTGCGCTCTGCCTCGCGGTGCACCCAGGCGATCGACGAGCCCGGCAGGATGTCGTGGAACTGCTGCAGCAGCACGAGCCGCCAGACGCGTTCCAGCTCCGCGGCCGGGTAGGATGCACCGGTGCGGACGGTGGCCGTGGTGGCCCACAGCTCGGCCTCGCGCAGCAGGTGCTCGCTGCGCCGGTTCCCTGCCTTCGTGCGGTGCTGGGAGGTGTACGTGCCGCGGTGGTACTCGAGGTACATCTCCCCGGTCCAGACCGGGGCATCGGGGTACTCGTCGCGCGCCGTGGTGAAGAACCGTTCCGGCGTGCTCAGCGTGACGGTCGGGGAGCCCTCGAGGTTCGCGGTGCGCCGCGCGGCAGCGATCATCTCCCTGGTGGGGCCACCCCCGCCGTCGCCGAACCCGAACGGGACGAGGGAGGTGTTCGCGCGGCCCTTCTCAGCGTACTGGCGCTGCGCCTTGGCGAGGTCGAAGCCGGAGAGCTCGGAGTTGTAGTTGTCGGCGGGTGGGAAGTGCGTGAAGATTCGGGACCCGTCGATGCCCTCCCAGTGGAACGTGTGGTGCGGCATCCGGTTCGTGTCGTTCCAGGAGATCTTCTGCGTGAGGAAGAAGTCCTTGCCGGCGGCGCGCGAGATCTGCGGCAGCGCACCGGAGTACCCGAACGAGTCCGGCAGCCACACCTCGCGCGGCTCGACCCCGAACTCGTCCATGAAGAACCGGGTGCCGGCCACGAACTGGCGAGCCATCGCCTCCCCGCCGGGCATGTTCGTGTCCGACTCCACCCACATCCCGCCGACGGGGACGAACCGGCCCTCGCGGACCCGCTCGGCGATCCGGGTGTACAGCTCGGGGTAGAACTCCTTGACCCAGGCGTACTGCTGCGCCGAGGAGCAGGCGAACGTCACGTCGGGGTCCTCGTCCATCAGCGCGAGCACGTTCGAGAACGTCCGGGCGCACTTGCGCACCGTCTCCCGCACCGGCCACAACCAGGCGGAGTCGATGTGGGCGTGCCCGACGGCATGGACGCGGTGGGCGCTCGCGTAGGCCGGGGACGCGAGCACACCGGCGAGACGCTCCCGCCCGACGGCCGCTGTGGCGACGACGTCGTGCGGGTCGACGGCGTCGAGCATGTCCTCGCACGCGCGGAGGATCTCCGCCCGCCGCGGCAACGCCTCGGGCAGCTCGACCATCAGTCCGCGCAGGGTCCAGACGTCCTGGACGAGCTCCCAGACGTCGGTGTCCAGCAGCGCGACGTCGACGGCCCGCAGCTGGTAGATCGGATCCGTGCCGGCGGTGGCCTTGTCCCCCATCGGCGTGGACTTGATCCACTGGCCATTCGGCACGTCCGGGTTCGCGGCGGCCTCGACGTAGACGTCGATCTCGCCACCCGGCCCCACCCGGATCGGGACGTAGGCGTTGCGCGGCTCGAGCGCCTTGAGGATGACGCCGTCCGGCGTCCAGACGGTGCCCTCGGCCTGGAAGCCGGGTCCGGCGTTCGTGAAACCGAGGTCGATGACGAGCTCCGCGCGGACGGAGGGCACACCGTCGGACGTCCGGGCGGCGAGGAGGTCGGACCAGCCCTCGGGCACCCGACCGGTGACGTGGAACCACACCGTGCTCCACGGCCGGCCCCAGGGCGCACCCACCTCGAACGGTTCGTACTCCTGGGTGATGGCCTCGGCGAACGGCACCGGCTCGTCCGGCACCTCCCACGCCGTGACCCTCAGCGGTGAGCGCGCACGGTAGACGGACGGCTCAAGCCGCTCGGTGACGAAGCGGCGCAGGCGGTGCTCGGTGCGGGCAGTGGTGTCGTGCACGGGGGACTCCGGTGTCGGGGACGATGTGTCACCGGCAACCGTATCGCCGGCGCGCGTGAGGAGCGTAACCGGCCCGCAGGGCGCCGAACGCGGGGTTGCGCGGCTCATCCGCATCATGCGCCGCACAACCCCGCGTTCGGCCGGACCGGCGGAGATCCGCGAGCGTCGCCGTCCGATCCTCAGGGAGTGCAGCCCGGCGGCGCGTGAGGAGTCCAGGACCAGATCCAGCCCCAGAACCAGCCGAAGGACCCGTGGCCGCGGTCGCACACCGGCGGCGGGCCGGGCCCGTTCTGCACGGTGAGCGCCGCGGTGGCCTCCGCGCCCGAGGTCAGGCCGAGCGCCGTGACGGTGTAGGAGCCCTTCTTGGTCTTCTTCGGGACCGTGAACGTGGCGCTCACGGCGCCGTCGTCGTCGGCCGTCACGGTCGCCACCGAGGTGGTGCCCAGCGTGAGGTCGATGTTCTCCCCCGGCGCGTACCGTTGAGCGCGGCCGTGACCTGACCGCCGCGCCGCACCGTCGTGGGAGACAGGGCGGGCGCCGGGTCCAGCGGCTTCTCCTGGTCTTCCACGAGGACGGCCACGGTGCGGGCCGGGACCGTCACGGTGCCCGAGGCGACGTCCCACGCCGTCGTGCGGACCACGTCGTCGGCCCCGTCGGCCTGCACCTGGGACAGCTCGAGCTCCCGGCCGGCGAACCCGTCCACCTGCTCGGTGACGGGATCGGGTGTCGTGTTGAACACCACGAGCAGGCCCTCGAGCTCCGGGTCGATGTCCACCGCGTACTCACCGGCCAGGTCGTCGATGCCCATCACGACGAGGCCGGGCGAGGCGTCGGGGCCAGACCCCGGGAACGTGACCCGCTCGTTGATCAGGTCCGTCTCGCCGAGGCGGAACAGCGGCGAGGAGAACCGCAGCCGCTCCTCGCTGCGCTCGCCCAGCAGACGCCGTCGCCCGTGGTGGAGCTGAACCGGGCCGTCGCCCTGTCCATGGCGCTCAGCCCGACGGCGGAACTCGGGATCGTGGGCGAACTCGCCTCGGACCCGGCGCTCGCGGGCTACCACCTGCTTCCGAATGTGCGGGGTGACCAGCTCGCGAAGCTCGGCCGGCACGCGGAGGCGCGCGTCGAGGCGGAGGCGCGCGTCGAGATCGAGTGGGCGGCGGCCCT
>JAENWO010000573.1 GCA_016649925.1 Actinomycetales bacterium | reverse complement strand
CTCGGATCGAGGCGCTGTTCTGCCGAGATCTTCGCGGCGACCGGCCGGCACCACCTCTACCACGACGGTGCCCTCGTCCAGACCGTCCAACCCGAACTCACCGCCCAACAAATATAAGTCCTCGACCTACTCGCTCTGCCGCCCGCCGTCTACACCCAGCACACGTAATCGCCCAGATAACGCGCGCGAGAAGTGCGGAACGTCAGTTTCATGTCCCGCCAGCCGCGTTCGACCGCCAGCAACTGCTTTTCCGCGGCGGCGAGGTCCGTATCAATCTCGGGCGGGGGTGGTGCGCCCGCTCACGGCATACGATGACGCGAGGGGCGATCGGAGGTCGCGCGCATGGTGGTGGCACGCCGGGCCCGGCCTTCGTCGACTACGGCGACGCCCCTGCTCGCAGCTGCGCTGGCCTGCTCCGCGCCACCCCTGCTCCTCCGGGTCCCGTTCCCGACGGCGGTCCTCGCCGCCGCGGCGGGCGTCGCCTTCGTGGGCGCCGTGTCCGCGGACGTCCTGCGCCGTCGGCCCCTCGTCCTGGGACCCGCGGACCGCGTCACGCTGGCTCGGCTGGTGCTCGTCGGCACGTGCGCCACCGTCGCGGTGCTCGCGCTCGCCGGGCAGCTCGCCCACCGGTCCTGGCTGGTGCTTGCGCCCGCCGTCCCGGCACTGCTCCTCGATCTCGTGGACGGACCCGTGGCCCGTCGGACCGGGACGGCCAGCCCGGGCGGCGCGGCTTTCGACAACGACACCGACTCCGCGCTCGTCGGGGTGCTGAGTGTCCTCGCCGCACCGGTCGGCGGCTGGTGGGTCCTGCTCATCGGGGCGATGCGGTACCTGTTCGTGGCCGTGTCCTGGGTGCGTCCGCAGCTGCGGGGGCAGTGCGGTCCGAGCCGGTTCCGCCGGCTCGTCGGCGCCTCGCAGGGTGTCGCGCTCATGGTCGCGCTCGCGCCGGTCGTGCCCCTCTCGGCGGTGCGCGTCCTGCTGGCTCTCGCGCTCGTGCTGCTCGTCGTCTCCTTCGGTCGGGACGCCGTCGTCCTCGAGCGCCGGCCCGTCCCCGAACGGGGACGGGTGATGACCGGAGCGCGGCGCTGACGCCAGATCGGTCGACCGTGCCGCTGACGCCGGATCGGTCGACCGTGCCGCGCGTGCCCGACGGGAGGGCCGACGGCCGTCCGGGTGGCCCCGCGGGGCCGTAGGCTCGGCGCCATGACGATCCACCGGGCGCTCGCGAACCTCTACTGGGCCATGAGCCGGTGGACGTACCGTTCCGAGCCGATCCGAAAGGACGGCGCGGGCCTCGTCCTGGGTGCGCCGCACACCTCCAACTGGGACTTCGTGTTCATGCTCGCCATCTGCTGGCGGGCCGGTTTCTCCCCCAAGTTCCTGGGCAAGCACCAGCTCTTCCGCGCCCCGTTCGGACGCTTGATGCGCGCGCTCGGCGGTATCCCGGTGGACCGCCGCAATCCGCGCGGGCTTGTCGAGGAGATCGTCGGCCGCGCGAGCCGCGGCGAGCGGTTCTACCTCGTCGTGGCACCGGAGGGCACCCGCGGACGCTCCCCGTACTGGAAGTCCGGCTTCTACCGGATCGCGATGGACGCGGACCTGCCCGTCACCCT
>JAENWO010000429.1 GCA_016649925.1 Actinomycetales bacterium | reverse complement strand
CCACCGACCGCGCCGACGAGCATCGCCGCCCCGCCGACCACCTGGGCCCGGCCGAACACCGCCTCCAGACTGCCGGTGTACCCGGTGGCGTCCAGGGCGTCGACGAGCCACGCCTCGACGGCGCCGGAGAAGAACGTGAACCCCAGCCCCAGCAGCACGGAGACGACGGCCCACTGCCAGAAGGGTCCGTGCGCCACCCACAGGAGGTAGTACAGGAAGGTGGACGCCGAGAGCACGACGGTTCCGAGGAGGTACGACGTGCGCCGCCCCCAGCCGTCGGCGATCACCCCCGTCGGGATCTCGAACAGGACCATCCCGACGGTGAAGAAGGCGTTCGCGGCGAATGCCTCGAGGTTGTTCAGGCCGGCGTCGAGGAGGAACAGCGTGTTGATCCCCCAGATGATCGAAGCGGCGAGGGTGTTCCCCGCCACCAGGACCAGGTAGATCCGCTGAATCTGCCGCGGCGTGCCGACCATCGGGTGAGTGTGCCACCCACCGCCGTCACAGCCCAGCGTGGCCGATCAGCATGTGGGCACGTCGTCGGCGTCAGTCGGCGGGCTCTCCGCGCCGGCGGCGACGCGGCGCAGGGCGCCGAGCACCCCCGCGGCCGTGAGGTGGCCCACCAGCGCGCCATCCCAGTCGAGAACGGGCACACCGTATTCGTCGGCGTCCAGGAGCGCTGCCACGGCGTCGTCGAGCCGGCTCCCGAGCCGGAGGGTCGGCCCCTGGACGGGCGCGCGCTGCGAGCGGTCGGGCCTCTCGGGCGGCCCCACCTCCGCCGCCAGGTCCTCGCGCGTGATCTCGGTGATGGCGAGGAGGCGGACCGTGCGTCCGCTGCCGACGAACTCGGTGACCATCCCGGGGGCCGGCCGGGCAAGGAGGGTCACGGCGTCCGCGAGCTGTTCGAGTCGTCCGCCCTGGCTGAGCACGGCGATCCGGTCGCCCAGGCGTACGGCCTCGTCGATGTCGTGCGTCACGAGGATCACGGTGGTGCCGAGGGTGCGCTGGATGCGCCAGAACTCCTGCTGGAGGTTGCGGCGCCCGACCGGGTCGACCGCGCCGAAGGGCTCGTCCATGAGCAGCACGGGCGGGTCCGCGGCCAGGGCCCGGGCGACGCCGACGCGCTGCTGCTCCCCGCCTGAGAGCTCGTGCGGGTACCGGTGGGAGTAGGTCTCCGGGGGGAGGTCGACGAGCTCAAGCAGCTGCGCGGTGCGCTCCTGCCGACGCTGCGCGGGCCAGCCCAGCAGCGACGGCACGGTGGCGATGTTCTGCGCGACCGTCCGGTGCGGGAAGAGCCCGACGTGCTGGATGACGTAGCCGATCCGCCGGCGCAGGGCCACGGGATCGATCTGGGCGATGTCCTGGCCCTTGACGAACACCCGCCCGGAGGTGAGCTCGACGAGCCGGTTGACCATGCGCAACGTCGTCGACTTTCCGCACCCCGAGGGCCCGACGAGCACCAGGAGCTCGTGCTCGTGCACCTCGAGGTCGAGGTCGGTGACGGCGACCGTCCCGCCGGGGTACTCCTTGCGTGCCTTGTCGAGTCGGATCACGACGTCCGACGACGTCGCCAGGGAGTCGGGGGCAAGCGCGGTCCTCGCCGGGATGTCCATGCCCGACGACGCTACCCGGCGGGTGCGACGCGTGCGTGCCGTCCCGCGTGGGCCCGTCACACCACCGGGGTAGCGTCGGTGCCGTGGTGGTCTCCGTTCCCAACCCCTGGCTCTCCTGGGACTACGTCCGGGACAACTGGGGGGACATCACGACCGCCCTCGACCAGCACGTGTCGCTCACCGCTCAGGCGATCGGGATCGCCGCGCTTGTGGCCCTCCCGCTCGCGGTGCTCGCCTACGGCCGCCCTCGTCTTGCCGGCGCCGTCCTTGGCCTCACGGGTGCCCTGTACACGATCCCGTCCCTCGCCCTGTTCGCGGTGCTGTACCCGATGCTTCGTGATCGGCGTGCCACGGTGCTGGTCGGGCTCGTGATGTACGCCCTGCTCGTGCTGGTCCGCAACATCCTCGTGGGACTCCAGGGGGTCGATCCGGCGGTGACGGATGCGGCCCGGGGTCTCGGGTACGGCCCGGCGCGGTTGCTGCTCACCGTGCAGCTGCCGAACGCCCTGCCGGCGGTCATCACCGGGCTCAGGCTGGCGACGGTGACGACAGTCGCACTGGTGACCGTCGGCATCGTCGTCGGCTACGGCGGGCTGGGACAGCTCATGTACCGGGGGTTCAACAGCCAGTACCGGGCAGAGATCACCACTGCGACGCTGCTCACCCTCGCAGTGGCCCTGACCGCCGACGTCGTCCTGTGGCTCGCCGGCCGTCTCGTCATGCCGTGGGCCAGGACGGGTGTGCGGTCATGAACGACAGCGTGCTCGAGCAGGCCCTGATCTGGTTGAACGACCCGCTCAACTGGTCGGGGCGGGGTGGGATACCTGCCCTCACCCTCGAGCACCTGGGGATGTCCGTCACCGCCGTCGCTCTGGCGGCGGCGATCGCCCTGCCCGTGGGCGTCTGGCTCGGGCACCGGGGGCGGGGGGCGACGACCACCGTCGTCGTCGCCAACACGTCGCGCGCGCTGCCGACCCTTGCCCTCCTGTTCATCTTCGCGGCCACCGGGATCGGGTTCGGCAACCGCCCAACGGTGATCGCCGCCGCGGTCTTCGCCATCCCGCCGATCCTGTCGAACGCAGTCACGGGGATGGCCGGCGTGGACCCGGCGGCGCGTGACGCGGCGCGCGGCATGGGCATGTCCGGCGCCCGGTCGCTGGCGCTGGTCGAGGTCCCGCTCGCGCTCCCGCTCATCGGCGCGGGCCTGCGGACCTCGGCAGTCCAGGTGATCGCCACGATCCCGCTCGCCGCACTCGTCGGCGGCGGGGGACTTGGCACGATCATCGT
>JAENWO010000208.1 GCA_016649925.1 Actinomycetales bacterium | reverse complement strand
GACGCCTAACAGGAGGGGTCTTCCTCCAGCTGGGGTTCTCCGGCGCTCACGCGACCTACCTGGCCGGGGAGTACTCACCCGCCCTGCGGAGCGTCTCGCGCGACATCGGCCTCAGCGGCGACGGAGCACCGGGCGGCGCCCGGTGCTCCGGTCCGTACTGCCGTTCGTGCGGTCGCCAGAACGACGCCGACGCGCGGTTCTGCGACTCCTGCGGCACGTCGATGAACGCCTGAGGCAGCCCGTGGAGATCCGTCGCGTCGCCTTCACGCACCCGGACGCCACCGCTTTGGTGGAGGAGGTCCAGGCCGAGTACACCGTGCGCTACGGCAGTCCCGACGACACCCCCATCGTGCCCTCGGTGTTCGAGCCGCCCCGGGGGGCCTTCTTCGTCGGCTACGTCGACGAGGCCCCCGCCGCGATGGGTGGCTGGCGGTTCCGGGACGACGTACGCCCCTTCGGCAGATCCGCGGTCACCGAGATCAAGCACATGTACGTCGCCCCGGGGGCTCGTCGCCGCGGCCTCGCGCGACTGGTCCTCGCCCACCTCGAGGCGACCGCACGGGAGGCGGGCTCGGAGGCGATGGTGTTCGAGACCGGGATCGAGCAGCCCGAGGCCATCGCGCTCTCCGACGATGCGGTTACGTGCCGGTCGAGCCGTTCGGGCGCTACGTCTGGTCGCCGAAGTCGCGCCACCTCGGCCGGCTCCTCTGAGGCGTCCGCCTCAGCCGAGGCCGGCCCGGCGGCGCGTCGTGCGGTTCGCGTGCACGGAGAACCTGGGCACCCAGCGGGACAGCGCGGCCGAGGACAGCAGCCCGATCGACGCGGCCACCCAGATCCCACCGGCGAGGGAGCCGAGGGCTGCACCCGCGACGATGATCAGCGGTCCCGCGGCGTCACCGGTGTCCTGGAACAGGCGCCACACCCCGAGGAACGAGGAGCGGCCGTCCGGCGGCGCCACGTCCGCGCCGACGGTCATGATGATCCCCGACCCGAGTCCGTTACCGAGGCCTAGTAGCCCTGCGGCGACCGACATCGTCAGGACCGAGTCGGTCAACGGGAGGAATGCGAGCGCTACGCCCATGATGAGCATCGACGGGACAGCGATCCAGAGCCGGCCGAAGCTGTCCATGACCTTGCCGGCCGGGTAGAAGAGCAGCACGTCGAAGGCGCCGGAGAGGCCGAAGATTAGCGAGATGACCTCAGGATCGAGGCCGAGGTACTCACCCCACAGCGGGAGGACCGTCTGCCGCGCGCCGCGCATGGCGCCGACCAGCAGTGTGGCGACGCCCAGCGTCATCAGGAGGCGCCGGTGGTGTCCGACGATGCGCAGCAAGGGTGCGGGAGGCGACGCCTTCGCGGGTCGGGACCGCTCCCCGGCCGGGGGGCGGGCCGCCACCAGCACCACGAGGGTTGCCAGCGCACAGCCCGAGGCCAGCCAGTAGGCCGGGCCCAGCGAGGAACTGACGATCACCAGGGCACCCAGGAAGGGGCCGATGAGGTAGCCGAGCCGGTGCATGCCGCCGAGCGTCGAGAGCACCCGGGCACGCTTGTCGACCGGTGCGACCTCGGTCAGGTACGCGTGCCTGGCCAGGTGGAACACGGCCGTGGCGACGCCCAGCATGAGCACACTGACCTGGAGAGCCCACAGTGCCTGCGCGGTGGCGGCGCCGACGAACGCGAAGAGACCGAGACCGGCGGCCAGGACCATCGCGTTCCGGTCACCGATCCGCGAGGCGAGCGCGCCCGAGGGAACGTCGGCGAGGATCTTGCCGAGCGGGAGCAGTGCCGCCACGAAGCCCGCCGTGGCCAGGTCCGCGCCGAGCCGGGTCGCGCTCGTGGGGATGATCGGCAGCGCCACACCCACCGCGATGCTGAAGAGCAGGGCGGGCAGCATGACGCCGATGACGACCGATCGCATCGGGAACGCTGCGTCCCCCTGGCCGGGAGCGGCGCCGGCGGAGGGCCGAGCCTTCTTGACAGGCGCCACCCCTGCTCCTTAGTGTCGTGTTCACATGGTGCACAACGGTGTTCAGGACATGAACGAGACGAGTGTACCCGGCCAACAGTCGGTGAGGCGAGCGGTCGATGTGCTCTTCTGCTTCGGTCCGGACAGCCGGGCGCTGAGTGCTGCCGACGTCGCATCGCGTCTCGGGATGAACCGGACCACGGCCTGGCGTTACCTCCAGACCCTCGCCGCGAGCGGACTCTTGCGTGACATGGGTGAGGGCCGCTTCGGTCTCGGTGCCCGCACCGTGAGCCTCGCCGAGGCCTACACGAGCCAGTGGGGAGAGCTGGAGGCGGTCGCGGGGGCCGCACTCGTCCGCCTCCGGGATCGGGTCGGCGAGACCGCCGCCCTCCACCTGCGCCAGGGCTGGTCGCGCGTGGTCGTGCGCCAGGTGGAGTCGCACCACGAGCTCCACCGGACGTACCGCGAGGTCGGTGAGCCGATATCGCTCCTGACGGGTGCGCCGTCACTCGCCATCCTGGCGGCGCTGCCTCCGCGGGAGTGCGCCGTCTACCTCGATGCCCACACCGACGTCGGGTCCGAACGCCTCCGTGTCCAGGAGGAGCTCGACCGGATCCGGGCCGTGGGATACGCGCGGAGCCGCGGCTCCCGCGTCCCCGGCGTCGCCTCGGTGGCCGCCGCGGTGAGGGATCGCCGCGGAGAGGTCATCGCGGCCGTTAACGTCACCGGCCCGGAATACCGCCTGCCGGCCCGGACCCTCGACGACGTCGCCGGGGAGGTCACCGCCTCGGCAGCCTGGATCGAGGCCCACCTCGAGGCCGGGGTCGAGCACGCCTCCCCACCCTGACCCGGTGGCGTCGTCCCTGACGTCATCCACCCAGCACCGCATCCCTTTCCCCGTCCTACCCCTCGAGCAAGGAGCAGTACCATGGCGATCGTCGTCGGCTTCATCCCCGAAGGCAACGCAGCCCTCCTCCGTGCCGCCCTCAAGGCGCGCGTGCGCCAGACCTCGCTGGTCGTGGTGGCCAGCCACGACCCTGCGCAGGAGAAGAGCAAGGACGCGCTCGCGCGGTTCGAGGCCGAGCTGGAGCAGGTGGCTGCCCGCCTCGCGGAGGACGGGCTGACCCACGAGGTACGCCGGTTCGACCGCGGGCCGGCTGCCGAGTGAGGACCTGCTCGAGGTGGCGTAGGACGTGGATGCCGACTTCATCGTGATCGGGCTGCGGCGGCGCAGCACGGTGGGCAGGATCATCCTGGGCTCCCAGGCCCAGCAGATCCTCATGGACGCCGACCGTTCGGTCCTCACCGTCAAGGCGAGCGCCTGACGAGGAACCGCCCGCGCTGCTGACCGGCCTGCGCGCCGCCACGCCCCTGCCCTGGCGCCGCTGGGTGCGGCAGGATGTCGTGGTGGGTCGGGCCTACCCGGCGGACGCCAGCTCGAGGGTCCGCGAGACGGTCTCGGGTGTCGCGCCGAGGGTCTTCGAGACCTCCCAGGCCGCCGCCTTGATCCGGGCGCCGAGCTCGTCCGAGCGCGAGTCGTCCATGCGCACGGTCGGCACGGAGAAGCCGAGCGCCCCGATCACCCCGCCGGTGTGGTCGAAGATCGGCGCCGCCACGGCGCGGATGCCCGGCGTGCGCTCCGCGTCCGAGTAGGCCCATCCGCGTTCACGGATCGCGGTGAGCTGCTCCCGGAGGGCCTCCGGGTCGGCGATGGTCCGCGGTGTCGCCGCGTCGATCGGCTGGCTCAGCTCCCACTCGCGGCGCTCCGTGGGCAGGAACGCCAGCATCGCCTTGCCCGGTGCCCCGTGGGCGATGGGCAGGGGTACGCCGAGCTCGGTGTAGGTCCTGCGCAGCTCCTGGTGGCTCTCGACCTGGTCCACCACGGCGCGATGACCCGTGGGCAGCAGCTCGTGGATGCCGACCGTCTCGTCCACCTCGTTGCGTGCCTTCCGGGCGACCGGAAGCGCGACGTCGAGCAACCGGGTCGGGATCCCGCCGTTGCGACCGAGCTGGATGACCAGCGGGCCGAGGCTGTAGCGCCGGTCCGCGGTCTTGCGGACGAGGCCGTTATCGGTCATCGAGACCAGCAGGCGGTGCACGGTGCTGGTCGACAGCCCCGTCCTCCGGGCCAGGTCGGAGATGCCGATCTCGGGCTGCCGGGCGTCGAAACAACGAAGGAGCATGACCGCGCGATCGATCGACTGGACGCGGACCCGCGCCTTCTCGTCCGCTGCCATCGCTGTGGCCTCCGTCTCATTTTCTTACCGGTAACCCCTTGACGGGTCCGTGGTGTGAACCTACAATGATGAACATATTTCCTACTATACGGAATACTATCCCACAATACAGGACCGAGTGCAATGCTTCCTCTTGACGGTTTCCGGGTCCTGGACCTGACCCGGTTCCTCTCCGGGCCCTACGCGACGATGGTGCTCGCCGAGCTCGGCGCAGACGTCATCAAGATCGAGCAGCCCCACACGGGAGACGACTCGCGCCGCTTCGCGCCGAAGTTCGGCGGCGAGAGCTACCCGTCGGCGATGGCCAACCGGAGCAAGCGCAGCATCTCCCTGGACCTCAAGACCGACGAGGGGCGGGAGATCTTCCTGACGCTCGCCAAGGACGCCGACCTGGTGATGGAGAACTTCCGTCCGGGCGTGGTGAACAAGCTCGGCATCAACTACGAGTCGGTGAAGGCCGTGCGCCCCGACATCCTCTACTGCTCCATCAGCGGCTTCGGGCAGACCGGCCCCTACAAGCACCGCCCCGGCTTCGACATCATGGCGCAGGGTGTCACCGGGTTCATGCGCATGACCGGTGACGGCGAGCGTCCGGCCAAGGTCGGCATCGCGATCAACGACATCGCGGCCGGTGCCACGGCCATCTACTCGGTCCTCGGCGCGCAGATGCTCCGCCAGCGCACCGGCAAGGGCCAGTACATGGACATCTCCCTGGTCGAGGCGGGTCTGGCCTGGACCGTGTGGGAGTCCGGTGCCTTCTTCGGCGGCGGCGAGGTGCCCCAGGCCACCGGCACCAGGCACCGCCGCTCGACGCCGTACCAAGCCTACCGCACCTCCGACGGCTACGTCACCATCGGCGCCGGCAACGACCGGCTGTGGAAGCGGCTGGTCGAGGACGCCCTCGGGAAGCCGGAGTGGATGGAGGACCCCCGCTTCCTGACACTGCCGGACCGGATGGCGCACATCGACGTCCTCGAGAGCGAG
>JAENWO010000514.1 GCA_016649925.1 Actinomycetales bacterium | reverse complement strand
GCCCAGCGCGCCCAGCGCGCCGAGGGGGCCGAGGGGGCAGGACGTAGCGCAGCTCGGGCCGGCTCGCCCTCGCGATCTTGAAGAGGTGAGCTCCGCCGTCGGGCCGGAAGCCCTGACGCTCGTAGCAGGCGAGGGCCGCTGCGTTCTCGGTGAGGACCCACGGCGCCACAGCGCCACAGCGCCACCGGGCTCGCCGGGTCGAGGCGCTCGATCGCGGCGCTCATCAGCGCGTGCCCGGCGCCCCGCGACCACCGGTCCGGGTGGACGTAGAGAGCGTAGATCTCGCCCAATCCGGGCCCGTCGGCGTCGTCGTCCCGGGTTGGCCCGGGCTTCACGTAGCCGAGGAGCTCACCCACCTCGTCCACCGCGAGGATGGTGGGACCGTTCCGCGCGCCTCGGCGGCGACTGCGTCGCGGACGGTCAGGGGGATGCTCGGCACGGCGACCACCCGACGAGGTGGTCCGGACATGCCGAGAGCCGCCCGCGAGGCGGACGACTCTTCGACGTTTCGGCCCGGGGGCCGGTGCGGCTTCAGCTGGCGCGGGTGACCTTGCCGGCCTTGAGGCAGGAGGTGCACACGTTGAGGCGCTTGGGGGTGCCGCCCTGGATGGTGCGCACCTTCTGGATGTTCGGGTTCCAGCGACGCTTCGTGCGACGGTGGGAGTGCGAGATGCTGTGGCCGAAGCTCGGGTGCTTGGCGCAGACGTCACACGTAGCGGCCACGGTGTGTCTCCTCTAGGTCAGATGCTCGCCACAACGGGTTGTGGCGCAGTTCGTGGGTGTCAGCCAGGACACCTGGGTGCCGGCACGACCGTGCCCAACGGGGCAACCGGATCAGAGTACCCGAGAGCGGGGCCCTCGCTCAAACCGCCCAGGCCCGACGGCGTCGCATCGGGTTCCGACGTCACTCGCCGCGTGGGCCGCGCCGACGTGCTGCTCGAGTGGCCCAGAGGCGATACCGATCGACGGGCCGGGGTGGACACGACGACTGCGGCGAAGGGATCCACGTCGCCGAAGCGTGCGGTCCTCCGTCTCCCGATGTCTCGGCATGGGATGATCGGTGGACGATGAGTACGTCGACGACCGCTGCGATGTGGACGGCCCGGAGGCACAGCCTCGGCCGCATGGCGGTCCTTGTCCTTTTCCTGGCTGGGTTCCTGCTGATTCATGGAGCTTCTGCTCCCGACGCCGAAAGCGGGGCGCACCGCCTCCCCTTCGGCCTGGTCTCCGAATCCGGGGCCGGACCGAGCGTGCTCGATGATCACCACGCCGAGGTGCCGGGCGCCGCCGGTCGCTCAGTGCCTGGTCAGGACAGGCCCGACCACGACGACGCGTTGGCCGGGTGTCTGCTCGCCCTGACCGCTCTGATCAGCATTTCCGTCCTGCTCATGCGGGCCCGGCTGCGCGGCTGGTCGATCGTCCGAGACGAGCTACGGGCCGCGTCGGCGCCCCCGCTCGCCTGGATCGTCAAGAGCTGGGTTTCACCACCACTGGCGCCATACTCCCTGTGCGTCCTGCGGACCTAGAAGAGCTCTCGTAGCGCTGAGCGCTGCGCACGTTCTCCCTGTTTCGCAGGACCAATGCACCGTTCCGTCCTTGGGGCGGTGCGGAAGTGGAGTAGCACCATGAGCAGTTCCCGACGCCTGGCCGCCTTCGGCGGCTCAATGGCCCTAGCCCTGGGCCTCGCCGCGTGCGGGGGATCCCAGGATCCCGCGGGCGGATCAACGTCACCTGACGAATCCGCCAGCTCGTCCGCCTCCCCGTCTTCGGCGGGGTCTTTCACCGATGCTGACGTGACCTTTGCGCAGATGATGATCATCCACCACCGCGGCGCTCTGCTGATGTCGGAGATGGCGGCGGAAAGCGCCGAGTCCGCCGATGTCCGCGACCTCGCCCAACGGATCAGCCTGGCCCAGGGGCCGGAGATCGAGACCATGTCCTCGTGGCTGGAGCAGTGGGGTGAGGACGTCCCAGAGGGCACCTCGACGGAAGGCATGGGTGGGATGGACGATGGCGACATGCACATGGGTGGCACGGACACGGGTGGCACGGACACGGGTGGCACGGACACGGGTGGCACGGACACGGGTGGCACGGACACGGGTGGCACGGACACGGGTGGCACGGACACGGGTGGCACGGACACGGGTGGCACGGACACGGG
>JAENWO010000337.1 GCA_016649925.1 Actinomycetales bacterium | reverse complement strand
CTTCTGCCTCGGTTGCGAGCTATATCTGATCGGCAGGCGGCTGACCGCGACGCGCGCGTAGGTGGGTCACGTCGGGGTGGGCTCCGTCCCCTCCAGGACGATGTCGTGCTGGACGTAGCGTCCGGGGGTGCGTGGGTGGCGCCGTGTCGACCTCGTCGATGGGGTGAATGTCGTGCTGGTCCTAGAGGCCCGGGCGCAACGCCGCTGCTGCATGTTGACCGGTGTCCATGGTGCCTTCTCCTTGCCTGAGAGGGCAGTGCATGATCTCCCGGAGGCCAGGGAACGGCCAACCGGTTGCCACGCCCGGGTCCGAGCTTCTACGGGCCCGCCTGATCGTCCAGGTCGACGTCGTGCTGGACGTACCGACCGGGGTGCGGACCCGGCGAGAGGTCCACCTCGTCGTCGTTCGGGTTCGGCTCTCCCGAGAGGTTGACGTCGTGCTGGACGTAACGACCGGGGTGTGGTGTCGCCGTGCCAGGCGGTGCGGACTCGTCCACCATGTCCACGTCGTGCTGGACGTAGCGCCCCGGCTGCGGACCGGGGGACGTGTCTACCTCGTCGTCGTTCGGGTTCGGCTCTCCCGAGAGGTTGACGTCGTGCTGCACGTAACGACCGGGGTGTGGTGCCTCGGAGCCGGGCTGGTTCGTCTCACTCATGCTGCCTTCTCCTTCGGTGGGCACCGCCAGCCTCCTCCGCCGGAGCGCCCACGGCAACCGGTGGGGACACCGCACAGCTGGCACCGGAAGTTGGAGGGGGTCAGCCCTGTTCGAGCACCTTCGAGAGGTTGCGCCAGGTCGCACGGTCGAGGTCGTCGTAAGCCCCCGTCACCATGCGTTTCATGTTGCGATCGAGCCGCGTGGCGCCGTCCGCCGGCCCGCGCACGTGGTGCTCGTACGTGTTCACGGCCTGGACCACCGCATGGGCCGTCCCTCGCCACGGCGCGGATCGCGGGTCCCGGCGGTACAAGGTCTCGAGGTCGGCCCGTCGCTTCTGCGCGCCGGTGAGGCGGCGCCCGATGAGGGGCTGCCCGGTCCGTCCGTCCTTCATCGGGACGAGCTCGTCGAGGAACAAGGACCAGGCTCGGTCCGGGACGCTGATCTGGCAGAGGCGGGACACCTCCGCCGCGAACGCGTCCGCCGTCGTGTACACGAGCTGCAGCGCCTCCTTCGCGGTGGCGACGGTGAGCTTCTCGTGCCGGGAGTGGCGCACCTTGATCTGTGCGCCCCGCTCGGTCAGGGCGGCGTGGCGTGTGTTGTCGCATACGACGTCGGTGACGGTCCTCTTGTACGTGGTGGCCAGCGAGCCGTCCAGCGTGGTCGTGGCCAGCAGGTTCGGCCGGAACTCCACCCCCTCGGGGGTGCGGACCGACTCCGGCACCGACACCTCCACCCACGCGACGGCCCCCGCCTTGAGCAGCCCGGCCGAGCTGATGGACAGGCCGTCGTCGAGGATGTTCGTGACGTTGGTGAGCAACCACTCGGTGTACTGGTGCGGCACGTAGTCGGCGGAGAAGACGCCGAAGACCGGACCGGCGGTGTCCGCCTCCCGGACGATGGCGCGGCGGTCCGGCACGACGACCCAGCGCACCGGGTAGCCCTGGCTGTCCCAGTGCGTCATCGTCTCCAGGGTGGCCGGCCTCTCGACGGCGACCGGCCGGGACACCGCGGTCCAGCTGAACAGCCGGGTCCGGACGTCCTCGATCGGGATCGGCCCGGGATAGTGGTTGGGCTGGTTGCCCTGGAGCTCGGCCTTGTAGTGCCAGGCGGTTCCTCGTCGGCTCGTGTGGCCGATCAGGGTGTTCGTGTTCAGCGACTGCAGCGTCTCGTTGGACATGGGGGCCTCCTTCTGGTTCACAGCAAAGCGCTTCCCACCGACATGGCCGGAGCAGCGGTCTGGACCTGTGGATCATCTGTCGTCGGACGGTTCCCTGTGCATCCGCTTCTCGAACCGCCGAACCGGCTGCCAGCCACTCGTCGGGCCGAAGTCGGTGACGCCGTGCTCGGCGAACCCCTGATCGAGGTAGAACCGCTGGAGCCGGGGGTTGTCCGCGACGCAGTCCAGCCTGGCGACGGAGCGTCCGCACGTGAGCGTGTACTGGCAGAACCAGTCGAGCACCCGCGCGCCCAGCCCGTCGCCCACGGCGCTGCGGGCGACCATCAGGCCGTGGAGGTAGCCGGCCGTCCCGTCGCGGCCGAGTTCACCGCCCCACACGTGCGGGTCCTCGCCCAGCACCCGGGCGGTGGCCACCACCGCACCCTCGCGGCGAAGGACCCACCACTCGCCCGCGAGGACCTGCTGGCCCACCACTACCGGGTGGACCTCGCCCGGCTGCCACTGGTCCACGCCGACCGACCGCTGCCACCGGGCGAGCTCGTCGCGGAGCGCGACGATCGCCAAGGCGTCGTCGACATCGGCGCATGTCATCTCCAGCGCGTCGGGCACACGGCCACGCTACGACGGCGTCGCGTGACGAACGGACCGGCCGACCCCTCGAGGTGGGTCGACCGGTCCGTGGTCGTCAGCGCTGTGGTCAGCGCTCGGTGCCCTGACGCTCCGGGCGCGTGGGGTCGATCACTGCGGGGGACGTCTCGTCCGGCTCCGCCGTCGTCGGGTTGTTCGCGGGGTCCACGGCACCGGGGTCGGACGCGTAGCTCGGCGCGATGTCGCCCGGGTCCGCGGTGTCAGCGGAGCTCGTGGTCGGCTCCGGGCTGGTGGCGTTGCCGGAGCTGACGGTATCCGTGGCCGCATCGAGCCGGTCCGACTCGACGTACTCGGAGCCGACCGTGTCCGAGCCGACGCCTGCGGAACCGACGGTTCCGGCGGCGAGCCCCTCGGCGGTGTCAGCGGTGGAGCCGGTCGTCGGGTCGGTGTCGGTCTCGGAGGCGGGAGGAGCGGATCCCGCTACCCCTGCGCCAGCCGTGTGCGAGCCGAGCGCCTCGGAGCCGACGGCGTCATGGGTGTGAGCAGCGAACTCGCCCCCGTCGGCGGGGTACTCGCCCTTGGTGTACTGGTCGTTGCCCTCCTGGCTCGCGGACAGGGTGTGTTCACCCGTCGTGGGGTCGACAGGACGTTCTTCATCGCGCGTGCTCATCAGGTGTCCCTTCGTCGAATACAACAGAAGTATCCAGCCTTGCGCCGACGGCGTCCATCGGCAACCGGAACGCGACGCCAGGGTCCCTCACACGACCACGAGGACGACGCGGGTGAGCGCGTACGGCGAGTGCTGGCGCGACGTCTCGCTGTTGCTGGCCCGGCTGACGGAGCGCCCGGAGCGTTGGGCGTTCGTAGCCCGTCTCCTCGCGGACCTCCCGAACCGCGGGCCGTTCCGGGTGCTCCCGTGGTCGATGCCGCCACCGGGCCCACGACGTGGACAACCTGTGGGTAACGGACTCCTCGTTCTTCCCCTCCTCCGCCGCCCTCAACCCCGCCCTGACGATCGCGGCCAACGCGCTGCGCATCGCACCGGACGTCGTCGCTCAAGCTGCGCTCACCGCGTAGCGCAGCCCGGGCAGACCGATCAGCGCCGGCGCCACCGGCTCGAGAGGAACGGCCAGGCGAGGGCGACGGCTGCGCACAGCACGATGCCCCCGGTGAAGGACAGGCCGAGGCGCCGGGCGATGAGGTTGAGCACGATGACTACGACGACCGTCACGACCATCTGACGCAGACCAAGCCGCCACAACGGGCGGGAAGAGCCGATGCGCTCGCCGATCGGCCGGGGCGTCGGCCCGCTGCCAGGGGTGGTCATGGCGTCGAGCATGTCAGACCCGAGGGCGCTCCTGCGCCG
>JAENWO010000495.1 GCA_016649925.1 Actinomycetales bacterium | reverse complement strand
CCTTGCCGAGGGCGGCGGCGCCGTAGATCAGCACCGAGCTCTCGTGCCCCAGCCGTCCGAGCCGGCGATGTTCCATCTGCAGACCTCCCAGTTGGTCGACCGCATGGTCGACCAACTCACTCTACGACGGTTGCGTCACGAAGTCACCTCACTCGTGGCGCGTCGGCCGCCGGCACCGCCCACACCTCGCCCAGATCCAACTCCCGCCACCGCCGCCGGCCTTCACCGCCGCGGCCGTCACCGTCGTCATCGCCCGGGCCCGGCCGCCTGCACACCCTGCAACGGCCCCGAGCACGGCTCATGGGACGCGCCGAGGCGACCAGCACCTGCTGGTCCCCGTCGAGCTCCACCTTCTCGATGACCGTCTTCTGCACACCCAACAGGGCACGTCGTCGGCTGACATCTGCCACGCCGTTCTCCGTTCACCTGGTTCCGGATCTTTAGACAGCCCGCAACCCATGCGGGAACTCCGTGTTGGCCGTCAGCAGGTGCTCAGATGACCCACGGATGCGTCCCAAGAGCCCGAAGTGGGTGATCCAACGCCTCCGCATCCTCGAGGCCGCGGGCGCCGCGCATGCGGGTGCCGTCCCGGACTGGGCGGCGCTCGCCGTCGACCTCGGCTTCAGCGACCAGGCCCACCTCATCCGCGTCTTCACCCAGGTGGTGGGAACCCCGCCGGCGACATACGAGCGCGATCTGCACGAGCGTCTGACGAAACCCTGAGGCGGCATCAGCGTGACACGTGGCCGCTGAACATCGGGCAGGTGTACTCCACCATCCACCATCCAGCATCTCGAACGGGACGGGCTGATCGACCGGGTCGACGACGGGGCGGACGGGGACGCCGACGTCGAGCGCTTCGCGCTCACCACCACGGGTCGGCAGGCCGCCGACTCGTGGTGGCTCTCCCCGGTGGACCGCGGTGCGCCCGAGCGCGAAGAGCTCGTCATCAAGCTCACGCTCGCGGTGAGCGCCCCCGGCGTGGATGTGCGCCCCCGGCGTGGATGTGCGCGCCGTCGTGCAGCCTCAGTGCCGCGAGACGATGCGGGCCCTGCGCGACTTCACGCGCCTCAAGGCGCAGGTGCCCGACGGCGGAGCTCACCCGGGCGGCGAACTCGCCTGGTCCCTCGTCCTGGAGCACCACATCTTCTCGGCGGAGTCCGAGGTGCGCTGGCTCGACCACATCGAGGCCGGCGTCGCCCGCGCTCGACAGCCGAGGCCTCCTCACCAGATGGGACGCACTTGCAAGGTAAGGCTGTCCTTACTAGCGTGCGTCACGGCGGGCGAGAACGACGTCCGCCGACCAGGCCAGCCAGAGGAGAGACCCGTGACCTTCCCGACGCAGAGATGGCGACCCCTCGCCGCAGCCCTCACCCTCGCAGCCCTGACCGTGACCGCCTGCGGCCCGCAGGGCGACGTCGAACCCGGCGAGGACGCCAGCGGGGAGGGCTCCACCCTGCTCATCTACTCCGGCCGCAACGAGGCGCTCGTCGGCCCGATCCTCGACCAGCTCGAGGCGGCCGTCGGGACCCAGGTCGAGGTGCGGTACGCAGGCTCCAGCGAGCTCGCCGCCCAGCTGCTCGAGGAGGGGGAGCGCACGGATGCCGATCTCTTCTTCTCCCAGGACGCCGGAGCGCTGGGCGCCCTGGTGCGCGCCGACCTGCTCGCGACCCTGCCCGCGCCGGTCCTCGAGCGGGTGCCGGAGAACTACCGCGACGCCGGCGGCCACTGGGTCGCGACCTCCGCGCGGGCCCGCGTGCTCGCCTACGATCCCGCACAGGCTCCCGAGGTCGAGCAGATGAGCGGTATCGACGACATCCTCGACGAGTCCTACCGCGGTCTGATCGGCTACGCACCGACCAACGCCTCGTTCCACTCGTTCGTCACGGCGCTGCGTGTGGATCGCGGCGAGAAGGCTGCTCGGCAGTGGCTCGAGGACTTCGCCGCCCTCGAGCCCCAGGCCTACGACAACAACAACCTCGTGTTGGACGCCGTCGACGGCGGCCAGGTCGCCATCGGGTTGATCAACCACTACTACTGGTTCGAGCGGGTCGCCGAGCAGGGTGCCGACGCGGTGAGCGCGCGCATCCAGTTCCTCGACAGCGATGACCCGGGGGCGCTCATCAACGTCGCCGGCGTGGGTGTCCTCGCCGGCTCCGACGCCGAGGAGGCCGCCCGGGCGGCGGCGGAGTTCCTGCTCTCCGACGTGGCCCAGCAGTACTTCGCGGACACGACGGCGGAGTACCCGGTCGTCGAGGGCGTCACGACCACCGTGCACGACCTCCAACCGCTGGACGAGCTCACCGGTTCCAGCGTCGACCT
>JAENWO010000261.1 GCA_016649925.1 Actinomycetales bacterium | reverse complement strand
CGGCGTCACGGCGGTGCACGACGGCGTCACGGCGGTGCACGACGGCGTCACGGCGGTGTCGCGATGAGCGCGGCACTTCGGCTGTGGTGGCTGCTCCGCGGCCGCAGCGCCGGGCGCTCGGACCCACAGCGCCTCACCAGCATCCTCGCGGCCGTCGCGTTCGCTGTGACGACCGCCGTCGTCCTCGTGGTCCTCGGCGGCCTCGGCGCCTTCCTGGACCGGGCCGCGGCGCCCGACGCGACGAGCGACGACGGCCTGTACCCCCTGCTCGCCGGGACCGCCACCGGTCTGCTGATGGTTCCGCTCGGCACCCTCGGCGGCGCGGCGGCACGTCTCTCGGTCGCACGTCGGGACGCGCGGCTCGCCGCCTTGCGCCTGACCGGTGCCACCACCGCCCAGGTCTCGCTGCTCACCGTGCTCGACGCCGGGGTGCAGGCCCTGATCGGTGCCGCCATCGGCGTCGTCGCCTATCTCGCACTCGTCCCGGCCGTCATGCTCCTGCGCTTCCAGGGCCGTGCGTTCACGTTCACCGAGCTGCTCGTGCCCTGGTGGGTCGTGCCCTCGACCGTGGTCGGCGTGGCCCTGGTGGCGCTCGTCTCCGCGGTCGTGAGCCTGCGCAAGGTCGCCATCACCCCGCTCGGGGTCGCGGCCCGGGTGGCGCCCGGCCCCCTGCACTGGTCCCGGCTGCTCCCGTTGCTGCTGTTCGCCGGCGTGTTCGCGGTGCTCTTCTCCCTCGGCCGTGCAGAGATCATCGTCCTGGTCGGGCTCGTCGTGGGCGGCTTCGCGATGCTCAACCTGCTGGGCCCGTTCGTGATGTCGATCATCGGTCGCCTCTGGGCCGGCCGCGCCTGGTCCGCCGCGACGCTGATCGCTGCCCGGCGCGTCCTGGACGCGCCGAAGACGGCCTGGCGCAGCGTCGGCGGGGTCGCGCTCGCCACGTTCATCGCCGGGCTGACCTCGGCGATCGCAATGTTCGACGCCGGCTCGGCGCCCGATCCCCAGGAGGCCCAGCTCCTCACCGACATGGCCACGGGTGGCTTCCTCACCCTCGGTATCGCCGGCGCCGTCGCGGCCGTCTCGACCGGGGTGATGCAGGCGGGACGAGTGATCGACCAGCGGGGCGAGTACCGCGCCCTGCACCTGGCGGGCACCGAGCCGCGGGTGATGGGCTCCGCCCGACTGCAAGAGACGGGCCTCCCGCTCGTGGCCGCCGTGGGCGTCGCCACCGCCGGTGCGCTTCTCTTCATGGTGCCGGCCCTGGGCTACGACTTCCTCAGCTCATCAGTGGTGCTGGTGCAGTTCGGGCTCTGCGTGACCGCGGCGTGCGGGCTCGTCCTGCTCGGTGCGCTCGCCAGCGGGCGGGTGGTGCGTACCGTGCTGGCCTGACCGAGTTCGTTCGTCGATCTGGTCGCCGTGAACGACCAGATCGACGAGCGATCTCGGACCCGAGTTCCTCCGCCGTCGTCCGGCCCGACCTCCTCCGCCGTCGTCCGGCCCGGCCGGTCTCAGCGACGGGCGAGGTGCCGGGCGAGCGACGCGCAGACGATGAGCTGGAGCTGGTGGAACAGGATCACCGGCACGGCGATGGTCGCGGCGGTGGCCGCCGGGAACAGCACCACGGCCATCGGCAGGCCGGTGGCAAGCGACTTCTTCGACCCGCACATGAGCAGCGCGATGCGGTCCGGCCTGTCCAGGGCCAGCCCCCGCCCACCGAACCAGGTCGCGGCGAGCATGACGCCAAGCAGCGCCGCGCTCAGCACCAGGAGCCCCGCGATCATTCCCCAGGACACCGCGTCCCAGACCCCCTGCGCGCTGGCGGTGGCGACCGCGCCGAAGACGACCACGAGGATCGTGCCGCGGTCCACCGTGAGGGTGAGCCAGCGCCGCGCGCGGATCCAGCCGCCGACGAACGGCTGGAGCAGCTGCCCGACGACGAACGGCAGCAACAGCTGGAGGAGCACCGACCTCAGGCCGCCGAGCCCGGTGGCGCCGGAAGCACCCATCAGAGCGAGGACGAGCAGCGGGGTGAGCACCATGCCCAGGACGTTGGAGACCGTCGCGGCGCAGATCGCCCCCGCCACGTTGCCCCGCGCGAGGGAGGTGAACGCCACCGAGGACTGCACGGTGGAGGGCAGCAGGGACAGGTACAGCACGCCGGCGGCGAGGGCGGCGCCGATCAGCGGCGTCGTGGTCCACGAGATGAGCAGCCCGAGGATCGGGAACAGCACGTAGGTGGCCGTCAGGATCCCGCCCTGGAGGCGGACGTTGCGCAGGCCGCCGAGCACCTCCCGCGTGGAC
The DNA here is from genome assembly GCA_016649925.1 of Actinomycetales bacterium. Lineage (GTDB taxonomy): Bacteria > Actinomycetota > Actinomycetes > Actinomycetales > Beutenbergiaceae > JAENWO01. The sequence goes on along the minus strand of JAENWO010000261.1, from coordinate 2,217 downwards.
AGGCGCATGCCGTAGACACCGAACAGCACGGTGACCGCGACGTCCCCGGCGGCATCGACCACGCCCCGGACCACCGGCGGCACCGGGACGAGGAGCCCGGCCACCATGGTCAGGACGAGCATCGCGACGAACGGGTCGAACCACCGCTTGACGAGCTCCCTCATCGGTGGGCTCCGGGGAGCACGGGAGACGGTCCGGCTTCCTCGGTCAACGGCATGGGGGAAGGGTAGCCGCGACCTGCGTCCTCGGCGTTTCAGGCCGACGGGTCCGGGGCGGGTCCGACCTCGTGCCCGTTCCGCGCATCCCGATCCGCCCAGGCCAACAGAGGCTGCAGGTCGAAGGCCGCGGCATCCATCTCCCGGTGCAGGTCACCGAGCTCGGCGAACCGGGACGACACCGTCGCGATCGTGCAGTCCCGCGGCCCGACGTCGTCGACCTCGTCCCAGCGGATCGGTGTGGAGACCGTGCCCTCGGGATTCCCGCGGACGGAGTAGGCGCTGGCGATCGTGTGGTCGCGGGCGTTCTGGTTGTAGTCCACGAACACGGCCGTCTGGTCGCGGTCCCCGCGCCACCACGCCGTGGTCACCTCGTTCGGCGCCCTGTGCTCGACCTCCCGCGCGAAGGCGAGCGCCGCCCGACGCAGGTGGCCCAAGACGTCCGGCTGGTTGGGGCTGCACGTCTTCCTGGAAGGCTTCGGGCCGCTGGACCTGCTCGACACCATCAAGAACTGTTTCGGATCCACCCTGGGCTCGCTGGCGATCATCGTCGTCTTCGGTGCCGTCATCGGCAAGCTCATGGTCGACTCCGGTGTGGCTCATCAGATCGCCCGGACCCTGATCGACCAGCTCGGCATCAGCTTCGTCAAGTGGGCGGCTGGCCAGGACTGCTGGCCGAACAGCGCGGCGCGGACAGCGGGGCTCTCAGCGCCGGAACTGCTCCGACATCAGCCCACCGAGAAGGTCCGCACCCTTGAGCTCGCTGGTCCGCTCGGGACCCAGGAACCGCCGTCGTCCGTCTTCGTCGAGGAGCTGGGAGGCTCCGCCGTGCGGACCGAGCGGGAGCACGACCCGCTCGGGCGGGGGTGTGTACGTCACGCCGGGCGCCCGGCCCGCGATCAGGTCCGTGATGTTGCGGGCGACGACGGCGCCGTGCGCGCGTGCGGCGTCGGCCCGCTTCGCCTCGCGGACGTCGGTGATGTCACCGATGGCGAACACCCTCTCGAAGCCCTTGACGTTCAGGTGGTCGGTGACACGCAGGGTGCCGTCCTCGCGCCGGGCGCCACGCAGCGCGGGAGCCAGGTACTCCGTCATGGGGCGGTTGCCATAGCAACGGAACCACAGCTGGGCCTCGATCTCGACGCCCGTGGTGGTGCGGACGGTGAAGTCCTGCAGGCGCCCGACGTCCATCGGCGGGAGGAAGCCGAGCGGCGCACCGAGGACGAGCTCGACACCCCGCGCGAGGAGCTGCTCGCGGATGGAGTCCCGCACCGCCGGCATGAAGTCGCCGGTGGTGAGGATGTCCTTCTCCTGGTCGACGATCGTGACGCCCAGCTCGGGGAAGGCGGAGGTCAGCTCACCGGCGAGCTCGACGCCCACCGGACCGCCGCCGACGAGCAGCACCCGCCGGGCCTGTCCGAGGGCCTCACGAAGGCGCACCATGCGGGCCTTCGCGACCCACGCGTCGGACTCGATGAACTTGGCGGGGAACGGGTACGCGGTCCCGGTTGCGAGCACGAGGTAGTCCGCTTCGATCGACTCCGTCGGGGAGAAGTGCACCGACGTCGGGGTGACGGTCCGTGCGGTGTCGTGGACCACGCGACCGCGGGTCAACAACCGGTCGTAGGGGAAGAAGACCCGGTCCTCCCAGGCCTCGTCCACCACGGCACGCAGCGTCGCGACGGCGTGGACGAAGGCGTCCTTCTCCTCCACAAGCACCACGTCGGCGACGCTGTCGAGCTGCTTGGCCACGGTGACACCGCCATAGCCGCCACCGACCACCACGACATGCGCCTGCGTCATCTCACCCCTCGCTTCGATCTCCTCCCTCTGGTGTACTCCACCCCGACCGGGAAGTCTGCGTAATTCTCGTCACATCGGCGCGAGGGCCTACCAGCGCCCGTGCACGTGGGCCCGGATCAGCTCGTCATAGATCGCGACGAGCCGAGCATCGTCCTCCGCGGTGATCGGGGCGAGGTCCGCGGCAGCGGCGTTCGCGCGG
>JAENWO010000011.1 GCA_016649925.1 Actinomycetales bacterium | reverse complement strand
GGCTCTGTAGCTCAGTTGGTAGAGCGTTCGACTGAAAATCGAAAGGTCACCGGATCGACGCCGGTCGGAGCCACCGCAAGCAGCACGGAGAACGCCGTAGGCCCGGAGCCTGCGGCGTTCCTCATTCTCGCCTGAGCCCGTTCCTCATTCTCGCCTGAGCCCGTAGCTCGTCATCGCGGATCCGCGCCCATAGGGGCGCTCGTCACCGCTCCCGGCTGGACGCTCTGAGGCCCCGCAACATCAACCCCACGAGGCCGCGAGGTCACGGGAGGCGATGCGCCGTCGCATGATCTCTCATCCCGACGTGGTCAGTTGCCGATCGACCGACTCCGCGTCGAGGAGGTGGTCCAGCACCATCAGGCCGGCCCCGAACGTGGCCGCGTTCGCCCCGTTGATGGTCGGCACGACTTGGAGCCTTCGGGTGGACAGCGGAAGCGAGCGTGCGAACAGGGACACGCGCAGCGCCTGCATCACGATGTCGCTGCGGGCGAGGTTTCCACCGAGGACGATCAGTTCCGGGTTGAAGAAGTCGGTCAACAGCCCCAGTACCTCTCCGACGGCGTCGCCAGCGGCCTTGAGGATCTCCCGCACCTCGGGATGGCTCGCGACGCCGGGCTCCAGCAGGTCGTTCGTGGAGCCGATCTCCACGCCGCGGCTACGCAGGTGCTCGACGATCGCGGCGCCGCCCAGGCACGCTTCGAGGCAGTTGTCCCGGCCGCACACGCAGCGGCGCCGGTACACCGTCTCGGTCGGCATGTGCCCGATCTCACCCGCACCGCCGTGGCGTCCCCGGTGCACGGCGCCGGAGGAGATGATGCCGCAGCCCACCGCGGAGCCGATCTTCACGTACAGCATGTCCTTGACGCCCGGGTAGTTCATGCGGTGCTCACCCATCGCCATGAGCGTGGCGTCGTTGTCCGCGAGGACGGGAACATCGAATGATTCGGTCAGGTACGTCACCGGCTCCACGCCGCTCCACTGCGGCATGTGGCTCGGATCGACGAGCTGACCCGTCTCGGCATCCACCGGTGACGGGATCGAGATCCCGATCCCTCGCAGCGGTGGGCCCTGCGAACCGGACACTCCCTCGGCCAGCACGCGTCTGAGCTCCTGCTCGAGCCAGACGAGGTACTGCTCATGGTCGATCGCCGTGGTCATGTCGTACTCGCGCACCATGAGAAGCTGTCCGGCCGCGTCGAGGAGACCCAGCCTGGTGTGATGCGTCCCGATATGGACGGCGGCTACCCGCCCGTAGTCCGGGTCCACTCGCACCCCGACCGGTCGACGGCCCCGGTTGCGGGTGCCGCTGTCTTGGACGACGTACCCGTGCTCCAGCAGCAGCTCGAGCCGAGCGGACACGGTGGTGGCGGACAGTCCCGTGATTCGGGCGAGCTGTGACCGCGAGACCGACTCCTTGCGGAGCAGCTGCAGGATCCGACCGGCGGTGACCCCCGGGCCGCCGACGGCTTCAGCCATCAACTCTCCTGGTGGACGCATCGGATTCCGGCGGGACGAAGTCCTCGGGAGAGAGTACGACCTTCTGCTCGCTGCGTACCGATTCGCGAGCCGCACGCGCCACGTCGAGGGCGAGGATCGCGGAGGGGACGGACGAGCGCTCGGGCGCGACGCCACCGGCGATGCACCGCAGGAAATAGTCGATCTGACGCGTGTAGGGATCGTCATCTGGCACGTCGGTGTCGAACCGCCGATCGGCTGTCACGGTTCGCACCACGTTCGTCCCAGGCAGAGCCGATCCGGCGTCGCCTTCCGTGGCTGAGCCCGCGAGCAGCGTGTACTCCACGCTCCCCTCGGTGCCGAGGACCTCGATCGCGCTGGTGAACGGCGCTCCGGCCGGCAGGCTGCAGTGGCTGAGCACCTGACCGACCGCACCCGAGGCGTACCTCACGGAGGTCTCGATCGGACCGAACTCGTCCCGCCGCACGGAGTACACGCTCACCGGCTGGCCGAGGAGGAGGTTGAGCTGGTCGAAGTCGTGGATGGCGAAGTCCACGAGCACGCCACCAGATTGCGACTCGTCCGCCCACCACTGCGCCCAGTCCGGTCGGTTGCTGAGTCGCTTCGCCCGCACGCTCACGGGTGTGCCGATCGTGCCGGCCTCCACCGTGGCGTGCACCTGCTCGTAGCCCGGGAAGAATCGGACCACCTGCGCCACCATCAGCGTGCCGGTCGCGGTCGAGCTGGCCTTCGCGATGCGGGCGGCGTCGTCGGGCGTCAGCGCGATGGGCTTCTCGAGCAAGACGTGCTTCCCCGCCCCGAGAGCGGCGACAGCGATGTCGGCATGGGTCGGCGTCGGCGTGCAGACCGACAGCACGCCGACGTCCGGGTCGGACAGCACCGTGGCCAGATCCGTGACGAACCGGGCGCGCGGCGCGCCCTCGATCGGGGCCCCGGGGCGCGGTGTGCAGACGTAGGCGATCCGCTCGCCCAGCCCGAGAGCGGCGTAGGCCGCCGCGTGCGTGCGGGCCATGTACCCCTGGCCGACGAGTGCAATCCTGGTCATGGCGTGCTCTCCCTTGGTGACCACGTGAAGATCCGGTCCATCGACGCGGACGTGTTGACAACGAGCTGGTCCGGCGCGTGGTGGTACGGCGGCATGATCTCGGCGGTGACGTACGAGTCGTAGCCGATGTCGGTCAACGACTCGACGACCCGCGGGAAGTCGACGTCTCCGGCCAGCAGGTCCACGAACGAGTCGAACCCGCCCGGGCTGCGCCGGTAGTCCTTGACGTGCACCTTGCGGATGCGATGGCCGAGGATGCGGATCCACTGCTCCGGGTATCCCACCAGCAGCGCGTTCCCGATGTCGAAGTACGCCCCGACGGCGTCATGGCCGATCTCGTCGAGGAAGCGGCGCATCTCCAACGGGGACAGCAGGAACTTGTTCCAGACGTTCTCCACCCCGATATCCACCCCGGCTGCGCCTGCGACGGGGGCGAGTCCGGCGATGGCCTCCTGGGCGCGCTCGTAAGCCTGCTCGTAGTCGACCGGCGTGGAGCCCGGGACGAAGTCGACGCCGACGTAACCGGGAACCACCAGCACGGTGTGCGCTCCGAGCGCGTGGGCCGCGGCGATCTGGGCGGTCACGAGGTCGCGGGCCCGTTGGCGCTCACGCGGATCATCACTGACCAGGTTGTGCTCCCAGGGCAGCCAGGAGGCCACCGACGGCAACTCCAGCCCGGCGTCCTCGGCGTGCCGACGAATACCCGCCAATTCGCTGTCGGAGGCCCCGAGGGCCAGTCCGCCGGTCCGGGCCAGGCAGAGTTCGAGCCCGTCGAATCCTGCCGCCCGCGCGGCGTCGATGGCGTCGTGGGCAGTGGTGCCCTCCGGGAACGACCAGTAGTTGAGCCCCTTGCGCATGCCGTCAGCTCCGTCTCATCGTCGTGAGGTTGCTCAGAATCACGGCCACCACGATGATCCCGCCGGTGATGGCCGTCTGCAGGTAGGAGTTGATCGCGAGGATCGTCATCGCGTTGGAGATCACCCCCATCACGACGACGCCGATGAACGCTCCGCCGATCGTGCCTCGTCCTCCGGCGAACGTGACGCCACCGATGACGGCCGCGGTGAGTGCGGAGAGTTCGTAGCCCGTCCCGGCGGTCGCGACGATGGAGTCCAGCCGGGAGACCAGGACGATCGACGCGACCCCGGCGAGCAGTCCACCGATGGTGTAGATGGCCACCTTGTGCCGTGCCACAGCGATGCCCGAGAGGTACGCGTTCTCCTCGTTGCCGCCGATGGCCACGATGCGTCGACCGAAGCGGGTGTAGTTGAGCAGCACGTACGCCACGGCCACGGCGGCGATGAAGAAGATGATCGTGGCCGGGAGGATTCCGGCGATGCGGGTGCGTCCGATCGGGTCGAACACGCCGCCGAAGTTCATGAACTGACCCCCCGAGACCATCAGGGCGATGCCGAACTGCACACTGGCCATACCGAGCGTGATGATCAGCGGCATCGTCTTCGTCAGGGCGATGATCAGGCCGTTGACGAGGCCGCACAGAGCGGCCACGATCATTCCGGCCGCGACGGCGACCACCAGCGGGTGGCCGTCCGTGACGAACCTCGAGATCACCACCGCGGTCAGGGCCATCGTGGTGCCGAGCGAGAGGTCGATCCCGCCGGAGATCAGCAGCAGGGCCATCGCCATGGTGAGGATCCCGAGCACGGAGATCTGCTGGAAGATCGAGACGATGTTGCCGACCCTCAGGAAGTTCGGATTGATCAGGGTCACGACGACGGCGATGAGGACCAGGACCGCCAGGAGCAGGGTGTTCTGGTTCTTCAGCAGGGACTCCCCGCCGCGGGTGCTCAGGGACATGTTCATTGCTGCGTTCTCTCCAGGGCACTCGTGATGATGGTCTCTTCGGTGATCTCGTCGGCGACGAACTCCGCGGTGATCGCCCCGCGCCGCATCACGAGCACCCGATCGCTCATGGAGACGAGCTCGGGCATGTCGGAGGAGACCATGATGATCGACCTACCCGTTTGCGTGAGTTCGGTCATGACCTTGTAGAGCTCACTCTTGGCATTGACGTCGATACCTCGGGTGGGCTCATCCATGATCAGGAGCTGAGGGCCTACGAGCAGCCACTTCGCGATGACCACCTTCTGCTGGTTGCCACCGCTGAGGTACGTCACGGCCTGACGCGGTGAGGAGGTCTTGATCCGGAGCTTCTCGATCAAGCTCCGAACCGGGGCGAGCGCCGGCCGCAGGGTCGTGAACCACGAGCGGGTGACCCGGTGGAGGCCCACGACAACGGTGTTCTCGAGCACCGAACGCTCGAGCATGAGCCCGAGTCGCTGACGATCCTCGGTGATGTGGGCGATCCCGGCGGCGATGGCATCGCGGGGTGAACGCAGCCGCACCAGCTTGCCGTTCAACGTGACCGTGCCGGAGTGTGCGCGGTCCGCCCCACCGATCGTCCGGACGAGTTCCGTGCGTCCGGAGCCCACCATGCCGGCGATGCCGAGGATCTCCCCCGCGCGCAGGTCGAAGTTGATCGGTGGCGAGCCCGCCGTCACCCGGAGATCGCGCACGCGCAGGACGATGTCTCCGATCGGATGCACGTCCTTCGTGTAGAACATCTCGACCGGGCGGCCGACCATGCCGCGGGTGACCAGGTCGAGGTCGATGGCGCGGTCGGCGTTGTCGTGGGTCGCGACCACCTGCCCGTCACGGATGACCGTCACGCGGTCGGCGAGCTGCTTGACCTCGTCGAGGAAGTGCGAGATGTAGATGACGCTGATGCCACGGGAGGCGATGCGGCGGACCATCCGGAGCACCTTGGCCGCGTCCTCCACGTTGAACATCGAGGTGGGCTCGTCCAGGATCAGCAGGCGTGGCTCAAGGACGAGCGCCTTGAGGATCTTCACGTACTGCTGCGCCGCGACGGAGAGGTTCTCGACGCGCATCCGAGGGTTCAGCGAGATCTCGAGGAAGGCGAGTTCTTCGCGCAGCTTCGCCATCATCGCGCGGCGATCCACGAAGACGCCGCCGCGGCTGGGCTCGTGCCCGACGAACATGTTCTCGAGCACGTCCATCGCGGGCACCAGGAGGTTCTCCTGGTAGATGATGGTGATCCCCAGGTGCTGGGCGAGCGCCGGGGTCAGTTCCGAGTGCGTGGAACCGTCGACGACGATCTCCCCCGAGTCCGGACGATAGGCACCGGCGAGGACCTTCATGAGCGTCGACTTCCCGGCACCGTTCTCCCCGCAGAGGCCGTGAACCTCACCGGCGCGGACGTCGAAGGAGACGTCGGAAAGAGCGTGGATCCCGCCGAAGCTCTTCGTGATGTTGCGCAGCGCGATGCGCGGTGGTGTCTCCATGGGCGAACCGAACCTCGGTGCTGTCAGGTGCGCCGTCCGCGTCACACGACGCGGACGGCACACGAGCGGACGGGTGGGCCTCCGCGGTACCTACTCGAGCCCGCCGATGTACTCGACCTCGCGCTCGCTGACCTCCCAGCTGATGGCCTCGTCCAGGTTGCTCGAGTCCACCGGGATCACCGGCAGCGACGTGAAACTCTCCGGCGTCGCGCTCCCGGTGACCACCTGGTGGAGGTTGCGGAACGTGATGAGCCCCTGCAGGGAGACCGGCGCGGACATCGTCGCCGTGATCTCGCCGCTGGAGATCATGGCCAGGCCGTCCGGCCCACCGCCGGTGGACACGATCGGGATGTTCTCGAGGCCGGCCTCGACGAGGGCGTTGTGCACGCCCTTGCCCATGAGTTCGTTGTTGGCGAAGACGACGTCGAACTCCGTGCCGGCCTGGATGACGTCAGCCGTCACGTTCATCGACAGCTCGGTCTCCCAGTCGCCGTGCACGGTCTGGACGATCTCGATCGCACCGTCGAGATCGGCGAGTTCCGCGTCGATGCCCTCCTGGTAGGCCTCGTACACGCCTCCGCCCTGGGCCCCGGCCACGAACAGGACCCGGGCACCCGGGTAGTTCTCGGCGATGTACGCCATCGCCGCGGCACCGATGACGCCGTACTCAGCGGCCACGACCGAGACGTACTCGTCCTCCTCCAGCGCGGGGAAGGTGTTCTCGAACGTGACCGGGATGCCGGCGTCCGCGGCCATGCGACCGAGGGTCGCGGCCTGGTCCGGGGAGATCGGGAAGACCGAGATGCCGTCCACGTCCCGTGCGATCAGGTCCTCCATGAGGCTCACCGACGTCTCCAGGTTGTTCGCGGAGTCGAGCGTGACCACCTCCACGCCCAGTTCGTCGGCGGCGTACTGGAACGCCTCCGTGCTGTAGACGTTCCAGATGTCCTGCATGTTGTACGCGATGTTGCCGAAGACGTAGTTCTCGCCGTTGTTGGGGCCATCCGCGGGATCGGACGTCTCGGGTTCCGCCGTCGAACAGGAGGCGAGCGTGAGGCTGAGCGCCGCGGCGGACAGCAGTGCTACGAAGGACTTGCGGGACATGATGCTCCTTGGCTCGGTCGTTGCTGGGGATCAGTTGGCGATGGTCCGGATGGTCCGGATGGTCCGGACGGAGTGGGCGAGCGCCTCGTGGACCTCCTCCACGGAGGAGGGCCCGGCCGAGGTGAACTCGATCTCGATGCTCAGCGGTGCGGCGCAGCCGCGGGCCTCGAGGATGGAGAGCACTCGGGCGACATCGAGGTCGCCGCGGCCGACGGCGGGGAAGTTCCACTCGGCCTGCGCGCCGGTCTTGTCCTTGAGGTGGATGTCGACCACCTCGGCGGCGTGGGCGTCGAGATCGTCGTACGGTTCGGTCCCGCCGTAGAAGATGACGTTGCCCGTGTCGTAGGCGATCCTCAGGTTCGCCGCGCCGACCTTCGCGAGCAACGCGCTGACCTGCCCGCCGGTGGCGTAGTTGTTCCCGTGGGTCTCGATGGCGAGGGTCAGGTCGCGCCGCGCTGCTTCCTCGGCGAGCTGCCGCAGGTGCTCGACGACCTCGGTGTCGTCGTCGATGATCGACGCGTCACCGTGGGTCTCACCGGCGCTGGTGACGACGTACTGGACACCGAGCCGGCGCGCGAGGTCAAGGTTCTCGACGAACGCCGTCCGGCCGTCCTCGGTGAGGATGTTGGTGTGCCCGCACAGCCCGACGGCCGTGAGGTCGTTCGCCGCCAGGAGGGCAAGGACCGCGTCGACCTCGGCTTCGGACATGTCCGCACGGACGTGCTCGGTGTACCCGCGGACGGCGGCGATCTCGATGGCGTGGATGCCGCTGGCGACAGCGCCCTGAACCGCCTCCTCCAGCGTGTAGCCGTGGTAGGTGTTGCTGTTCAGGCAGATCGGGTTCTCCATCGTGGGTCCCTTCTCCGACGGCGATGTGGAGGTGGCGGGGGGTGACGCCGGGAGCGGCGTCGCGCCAATGATAGGCAATCTAATGGAGACTAGGGTCAAATGCTAGACGTTTTGTCTCGGAGATTTAGAGACAAACTCTGGACGGTGTGCAAGGCTGTGCCGGTACCGATGGGTAACCACGGTCGACGTGCGCCCCGGGTCCTCCCGGTGCCCGGGTGTGGTGACGAAGGGAGGCGGAGATGAGCACCGACCACCTGGCACGGTTGCTCGAGGAGGAGCGCGCCGAGCCCCTGACCTGGCGTGACAAGGCCGTGCAGCCGGCCTGGTACGGGCGCTCCGTGGACGAGGCCCTCACGCTCACCCCCGCCCTGGAGACGCTGAGCACCCCGATGCTGACCCTCGACCGGTCGGCACTGGACCACAACCTCCACGCCATGAAGGACTGGTGCGAGGCGGCCGGGGTGAGCCTCGCGCCGCACGGGAAGACCACCATGGCGCCGGCCCTGTGGCGTGAGCAGCTCGAGGCCGGAGCCTGGGCCATCACGGTGGCGAACGAGCCGCAGCTGCGCGTCGCTCGAGGCGCGGGCGTTCCGCGCGTCGTGCTCGCCAACCTGCTGATTCGCCGGGAGGCACTGGTGTGGCTCGGCCGCGAGCTCGACGCGGACGAGGACTTCACGGTCATCTGCTGGGTCGACTCGCTCGACGCGGTCCGCACCATGGACGAGGCACTGACCGGTGCCGGGGTCCGACGCCGCGTCCCGGTGCTGGTCGAGGTGGGCGCCCCGGGCGCCCGGACCGGGGTGCGGGACCGGGCGCAGGCACTCGAGGTGGCACGGGCCGTCGTTGCGGCGCGCGGCCTGGAGCTCGCCGGGGTCGCCGGCTACGAGGGTTCCGTGGCGCACGGCACCGGCGACGCGGCACTGGCCGCGATCACCGCCTACCTCAGCGGGCTCGTCGACGTCCATCGGGCACTGCTCGACGACTACGAGGTGGCCGAACCGCTCCTCAGTGCGGGCGGCAGTGCATACCCGGACCTGGTCCGGGCCGTCCTCGCTCCCGAGGGCCGATCGGAGACGCCCCGTCGCCCCCGCGTGCTCCTGCGATCCGGTGCGTACCTCGTGCACGACGACGGGTACTACCGGGCCGTCGGACCCGATTCGCGCGGAACCGGGCCGCGGCTGCGTTCGGCCATGCATGCGTGGGGGCGGGTGCTGTCGGTGCCCGAGCCGGGACGGGCGTATCTCGACGTCGGCAGACGCGACGTCCCGTTCGACCAGGGCCTGCCTGTGCCACAGCAGCTACGCCGTCGAGCCACCTCAGGGGAAGTGGCAACGATGGTCCTGGAGGGTCACGACGTCATCGCTCTCGACGACCAGCACGCCCACGTGCGACTGCCCGCCGGTTCGCCCGTCCGAGTTGGGGACGTGCTCAGGCTCGGGCTCTCGCACCCCTGCACCGCGTTCGACAAGTGGTCCCTGATCCCGATCATCGACGATGCCGCGGCCGACTCACCAGTGGTGGTCGACCTGGTGCGGTGCCACTTCTGAAGCGAAGGAAGGTCCCATGAGGTTCACCGGACAGACGATCGTGATCACCGGAGCCGGATCCGGTATCGGCGCACAGACGGCCCGCCGGTTCGCGGCCGAGGGCGCGAACATCGTGATCGCGGACATCGACGTCCCGGCAGCGCGGGCGGTAGCGACCTCGATCGACGGCGCGATCGCCGTCGGCGTGGACGTCTCCTCCCGGTCGGCGGTGAGGGCGATGGTCGACGCGAGCATCGAGCACTTCGGTGCGATCGACGTCCTCGTGAACAACGCCATGTCCTGCAGCGACGGCGCGTTCTTGGACCTCACGCCGGAGCAGATCCGGCAAGATATCGACGTCAGTCTGATCGGCCCGATGTTTGCCAGCCAGGAGGTCCTGCCGGGCATGGTGGCGCGCGGTGCCGGCGTCATCCTCAATGTGGCCTCGGTGAACGGACTGTCCCATTTCGGCAACGAGGCCTACTCTGCGGCGAAGGCCGGGCTGATCAGCCTGACCAGGTCCGTCGCTACCGAGTTCGGTCCGCACGGGGTGCGATGCAACGCCGTCGCTCCCGGCACCATCGCCACCGAGCATTGGGATCGGCGCCGGGAGCATGACCCCGACGTGCTCACCAGGGTGTCCCGCTGGTACCCGTTGGGCCGGGTCGGTGCGCCCGATGATGTCGCTTCGGCGCTGACGTTCCTCGCGTCCGCCGACGCCTCGTGGATCACCGGCGTCGTCCTGCCCGTCGAGGGTGGCCTGTTGGCCGGGAACCTCGAGATGACGCGCACCATCACGGGCCCGCCGGCGGTTGTGGAGCACTGAGATGCGCACGGTGCTGCGCGGCGGCCGGGTGGTCGACGGCACGGGCAGCGGCCCGCGCCGGGCGGACCTGGCCATGCGGGACGGCACGATCGACGTCGTCGGGCGGGTGACGCCGCACCCGGGGGACACCGTGATCGACGTCGGCGGCCGCTACCTGCTGCCGGGCTTCATCGATGCGCACTCGCATGCCGACGGCGCCGTGTTCCGGCCCGAGGTCCAACGCGCACTGCTGCGCCAAGGCGTAACGACCGTCGTCGGCGGCCAGGACGGCGTCTCGTTCGCACCCGGTGACGGCACGTACGGGCGCGAGTACTTCGCCGCGATCAACGGCGGCCATCCGACCTATGCGGGCGGCGGCGTCAGCGCCCTGCTGACCGGCTACGACGACACCACGCCGATCAATGTGGGCTACCTGGTCCCGGCGGGGACGGTGCGGCATGAGGTGATGGGGTTCTCGGCGCTGGCACCCACACGCACGCAGCTGGCCAGGATGAGCGCGCTGGTCGAGGAGGGAATGGCGCAGGGCGCACTCGGGCTCTCCAGCGGCCTCGACTACGTGCCCGGCAGCCATGCCACGTCCGACGAGCTGACCATGCTGTGCCAGGTGGTCGCCCGTGCGGGCGGGCTCTACGTCACACACATGCGTGGCGGATACGAGGAGAACTCCCGTACCGGCCTGGATGAGGTGTCTGCCGTCGCGCAGGGCAGCGGGGTTGCCGTCCACGTCTCCCACCTGCACGGACCGAGCGGCCTGATCCTCCCACTGCTGGACGCGATGCGGGACGAGGGCATCGACCTCAGTTTCGACGCCTACCCGTATCGGCGGGGCTGCACGCTGCTCGCCATGCCGATCCTGCCGCCCGAACTGCTCTCCCGGCCGCGCGAAGAGGTGGCCGCACGACTCGGCGAGGCGAGTGTGCGAGCACAGGTGCAGACGCAGTGGCGGCCCGTCCTCGAGGCAAGTCCTGTCATCGGGTCCGACTGGCCGGAGCGTCTGACGGTCGCCCATGTGGCCGCCGAGGAGTACGGATGGACGCACGGGCGCACCCTGGCCGAGGCCGCCCGGGAACTGAGCACGGACCCGATGTCCCTGGCGCTGGACCTCATCGTGGCCTCCCGCGGCGAGGTCAGCGTCGTGATGGCGGTGCGCGATCACCGTCCCTATGCCGACTTCGCCCGGCTGCTGCACCATCGGGGCTACACCGCCGGCTCGGACGGGATCTACGTGGGTCGCCATCCTCACCCACGCGCCTGGGGGACGTTCGCGCGGCTCCTGGGGATGCTCACCCGCGCCGCATCCGACGATGCGCCCGACCCGGACGTCGGCGCCCGCTGGGCCGCGGCCGCCTGGCGCCTCTCCGGGCACGCGGCGCGGCGCTACGGCCTGAGCGAGCAGGGCCGACTGGAGCGGGGAGCGGCAGCCGACGTCGCCGTCGTCGATCCCGGCCGACTCGCCGACGCGGCCACCTACGCGAACCCCACCGCCGAGGCCGACGGCGTTGACGACGTCTTCGTCGCCGGCCGGCACGTGCTCGCCTCGGGCGAGCTCACCGGCATCACGTCGGGAGCCGGCCTGCGCCGGAGCCTGGATGCGGCCGACCGACGCACGTGGAGACCCACTCATCAGCGCACGACCCCGGAGGAGATCTAGATGATCGAGAAGTTCCAGCCCACGTCTGTGCCGCCGCCGAGCGGACCGTACTCCGCCGGGATCAAAGTGGGCAACCTGCTGTTCCTGTCCGGGCAGGGGCCGTTCGACGCGGACGGCAACCGCGTCGGAGAGACGTTCGCGGACCAGGTGCGCCAGACGTTCGAGAACCTCGAGCGGGTCGCGAACGCGGCTGGGACATCGCTCTCGAACGCGGTCCGCGTGGGCGCGTACCTGAGCTCCCTGAACCACTTCGCGGAGTTCAACGAGATCTACGCCGAATACGTGAGCGAACCGTTCCCGGCCCGCACGACCGTACCTGTCGACCTGCGCGGCTTCGACGTCGAGATCGACGCCGTCGTCCTCGTGCCGGAGCCTGACGAGTCGTGACCGGGGAGGCGGTGACCCCGAGGTGGGAGGGCCGCACCGCGCGTCCGCTCGGGGACTCGTTCACCTTCCTCGTGGCGGGATACGGGAGCGGGCCGCCGTACGGGCTGCACTGCTTCGTGTGGGACGGTCGCAGCTGGCGCGGCGACCAGCTCGCCCAGGTCGACCACCTCTCGGCGCTCGCCGCCCACCCGACGGCGCCAGTGGTGTACGGCGTGTCCGGGAATCCCGACGGCGGCTGGCTCCACGCCTGGGACACGTCACTCGCGCCGGTGAGTGATATCGGTACGCCGATTCCCGTCGGGCGCGAACCGTGCCACGTCGCCGTCGACGACTCGGGGACCTGGGTCGCGGTGACGAACTACGGCTCGGGCTCGATCGCCGTCGTACCGCTCGCCCGGGACGGCACGTTCGCCGGCTCCCCCACGGTGCTGGCGCTGGACGGGAGCGGGCCCGACGCGCGGCAGGAGTCCTCGCACCCGCACCAAGCCGTCTTCCATGACGGCCATCTGTGCGTCCCGGACCTCGGCGCCGACGTCGTGCGCCTCGTCGACGTGTGCGTAGAGGACGGCGGTGCGCTTGCGCTCTCCGAACGGCGCACTCTCGCGGTGCCGCCGGGCACCGGACCGCGGCACCTTGTGGTCCTGCCGGACAACAGGTTCGCGCTCAGCGGCGAACTCACCTCGTCCGTCATGCTGCTCGACGACGACGACGACGGGTCGGGATCGGGACACTGCGCCATCATTTCGAGCACTGACCGTTCCGTCGGCCCGATCCGGAACTACCCGGGCGACATCCGACGCTCCGAGGACGGACGCACGATCTACGTCGCCAACCGAGGACTCGACACGATCGCGGCCTTCACCGTCCTGGGCGCCCACCTCACACCACTCGTGGAGGTCGCCGCCGGTGTGCAGTGGCCCCAGCATCAACACGTGGTCGGCGACCGCCTGTTCGTCGCCGGACGGGAGAGTTCGAACGTCGTCGCACTCTCGATCGGTGCGCACGGACTCGGTGCGGCGAAACTGCAGTTCGACTGCCCGGGGGCGAGTTGGCTGCAGCCGATCTGACGCCACCTCACCGAACGAGACGCACACCGGGAACACTTGAGATCGCCCGTGCGTCATCCACTGGCCCCCACCCGTCCGCGAAGGGATCTCCGTGCCCGCAGTCGAATCGCTCGCCACCGCCCCGCACACGACCTCATTCACCGGCCGCGCCGAGCTCGACCGTCAGTTCAGCCACCTGCTCGAGCTGGGTTACCCGGACCTCCTGGGAATCGCCGCCGAGGCGCTGCGCGCCGCCGTCGAGCCTCTCGCCGACCGCGTCGAGGCCCTACCCACGACGTCGGAGGTCTCGCCGGAGGATCACATCCCGTTCGTGCTCGTCGTCTCCACCGGGCTGCCTCTGGACCGGGCCGCAGGTCTCATCAGGTTGAAGACCAAGCCGGCTGCCCTGATGATCCCCGAGGACGAACTGCCCCAGTACCGCCCGATCGAAGGCGTCGAGGTCCCGGAGTCGGTCGCCTACCTCCGCACCGACATCGACACCGGCACCGAGTTCACCGATGTCCGCCCGGAGGACGCGCTGGTGGCCATCACCGGCCGCGAGCGCACCCCGTTGACCATTTCCGAGGGCATCGCACTGGTGACCCAGCGGCCTGACCTGCTTCGCCGGAACAAGTGTTTCTCGCTGCTCGCCTCCCGCCGCGGTGGGCAGAAGGTGCCCGCGATCTGGATCAGTGCGAACGCGCCCAAACTCGGCTGGTGCTGGGACCGCAACCCGCACACCTGGCTCGGCTCGGCCTCGGCCGCATTCCGGGTCGCCGCTGGCGAACCCCTGGCGTCGCCCGGTAGTGGCCTGCCCGGGCCACCGGACATCTCCCCGCGAGGATGCGTGCGCACGCACGCCGGACAAGCACAATGAGTCCATGGGCAGACACACGCTTCCCGCCGAGGGCGCCCCGCAACCGGAGACCCCACGGACGGGCGCGCTGCACATGCAACCCCCACGAACGGACGCGCTGCACATGCAACCGCCGCGAACGCAGACCCCTCGAACTCTCACCCCGCGCCCGATCGACCTGAGCGCACCGGAGACACCGATCGTGGACCCGATCGCCTCGGCCCGCGGCCTGACGAAGACGTACGGCTCGGGGCCGACGGCGGTGTACGCGCTGCGAGGTGTCGACGTCGACCTCGAGCGCGCCCGGATGACGGCGATCATGGGACCGTCCGGCTCGGGCAAGTCCACCCTGATGCACTGCCTCGCGGGACTCGACTCCCCGACGTCGGGCAGCGTCATGGTGGACGGCGAGGAGATCTCCCGGATGAACCAGCGTCAGCTCACCGTGCTGAGGCGCACCCGGATCGGGTTCGTGTTCCAGGCCTACAACCTCGTCCCGACCCTCACCGCCGCCGAGAACATCACCCTGCCGCTCGACATCGCCCGGCGCCCGGTGGACACCGAGCGCTTCGACACCGTCGTGAACGCGCTCGGCCTGGCGGACCGGCTCACCCACCGGCCCACCGAGCTCTCCGGTGGCCAGCAGCAGCGAGTGGCCTGCGCCCGCGCACTCGTGGCGAACCCGTCGATCGTGTTCGCGGACGAGCCCACCGGCAACCTCGACTCGCGTTCCGCCGGCGAGGTCCTGGACTTCCTGCGCCGCAGCGTCGACGAGCTCGGTCAGAGCCTGGTCATCGTCACCCACGACCCTCGCTCCGCCTCCTACGCGCACCGGGTGCTGTTCCTCGCGGACGGCGAGCTCGTGGGCGAGCTGACCGACCCGAGCGAGGCGGAGATCCTCGAAACCCTCGCCGAGCTCGGCTCGGCCCGCGAGAGGGTCTTCCTCTGATGCTGCGCGTCAGCTTGCGTGAGATCCGGGCGCACTGGGTGCGCTTCGCGCTGTCCGTGCTCGCCGTCGTGCTCGGGGTGGCGTTCGTCGCCGGCACCTTCTCGCTGCGGACGATGCTCTCCTCCACGTTCGACTCGATCGTGGAGAGCTCCGTCCAGGGCGACGCCTACATCCGGGGCGCGCATGCGACTGCGTCCGGCGCGCAGGAGGGCCAGCTGGGCATGGAGCTGCGCAACGCCGTCAGCACCGACCTGGTGGACGAGATCGAGGCGACCGACGGCGTCGCGCGCGCCCTGCCCGACGTGCAGGGGCCGATCGTGCTCGTCGGAGCGAACGGGACCGCCGTCATCAACGGTCACGCACCGAGCATCGGACTAGCCCTCTACCCTGACGACCCGACCGTGCGCATGGTCCAGGGCCGCGCCCCGACAGGGCCTGAGGAGATCGGGTTGGAGAGCTCCGCCCTGGTGGCCTCCGGCCTGGCCGTCGGTGAGACCACGACGATCGTGCTGAACGGGCAGCTCCGCGAGGTCGAGGTGGTCGGCGAGGGCACCTACGGCACCCCGACGGTGGGCACGACGCTCGTCTTCCTCGACTCCGCCGTCGCGACCGAGACGTTCGCACCGGAGGGGCTGGTCCCCTCGATCGCCGTCTACGGCGACGACGGAGTCAGCGAACCGGACCTCGCGACTGCCCTGGACACGGTGGTCGCCGCCCACCCCGGCGATGATCTCGAAGTACTCACCGGCGAGCAGATGCGCGCGGAGACGTCCAAGGCCATCAACCAGGTCATCGGCTTCATCGGCACGTTCCTCCTGGTGTTCGCGAGCATCTCCCTGTTCGTGGGCGCGTTCATCATCGGCAACACGTTCGCGATGTCGGTCCGGCAGCGGCAGCGGGAGTACGCGCTCTTGCGGGCCGTCGGTGCCTCCCCGCTGCAGGTGTTCGCCGTCGTCCTCGGCCAGGCGGCCGTCGTCGGGCTGGTCGGTTCGGCCCTCGGCCTGGTCAGCGGCGTCGCGCTCGTCGACCTGATGCGCACGGTGCTGGACCGGTTCGGCATGGAGCTGAGCCCAGAGGCGTCGCTGAGCACGCCGACGGTGCTCTGGTCCCTCGGCCTCGGGACGGCTGTGAGCATGGTCGCGGCCGCACTGCCCGCCCGGCGCGCCGCGCTCACTGCCCCGGTGGAGGCGATGCGGGACGACGTGACCGTCACCGAGCGCTCCCTGCGCTGGCGTGCGGTCGTCGGCGCCGTGCTCCTTCTCGCCGGCGCCGCGGCCACCGGGGTGGCCGTGCGCGGAACGGTGCAGAACACCGGCCCCTGGCTGGGTGGGGGGACGGGCGCCGTGCTCGTCGGGATGATCGCGATCTCGCCGGTCATCGCCCGGGCCACGCTCGGGTTCCTCGCCGCGCCGCTCGTGGCGACCGTCAAGCCGCTCGGCCGGCTCGCGCGCGGCAACGTCACCCGCAACCCCCGGCGCACCGCGAACACGGCCGGTGCCCTGATGATCGGGATGGCCCTCGTCGCGGCGTGCACCGTCCTGGCGGCCTCGGCCACCGCGTCGACCACCGCGATCGTCGAGGGTGAGACGAACGCCGACTTCGTGGTCCAGTCCGCCACCCGATCCGTACCCGGGGACGCGGTGGCCGGGATCCAGGCGCTGCCGGACGTCGACCGCACGGATGCCCTCACGCGGGCCCAGGTCGAGGTCGATGGCCCCGACGGCGAGGTGGCCGGCACCACGATGCTCGGGATCCCGCCGTCGGCCTTCACCCGCACCCTCCGGGTCGAGGCCCTCGGCGGGGACCTGGCCACGCTCGCGGACGGCGAGGTGGCCGTCCACCGCACCGCGGCCGAGGAGAACGGTTGGACCGTGGGGGACGAGCTGATCCTGCGCACCGACGTGGCCGAGCGCACGGTGCGGATCGGGGCTCTCACCAACTCCCAGCTGCTCTTCGCCGACGTCGTGGTCGGGGACGAGCTCTTCACCGAGCTCACCGGCGCCGCACCGCCCGACGTCGTGATGGTGCTGGTGGACGCCGTCCCGGGTACTGACCTGGACGTCCTCGGCGAGGAGCTCGACGGCGTCCTGGCACCCTACGTCGTGGTGACCGCC
>JAENWO010000511.1 GCA_016649925.1 Actinomycetales bacterium | reverse complement strand
GGGGTGAGCAGGTCGATGACCTTGATGCCGGTCTCGAACATCTGGGTCTTGGACTCCAGCTGGTCGAACGGCGGGGGCTTGCGGTGGATCGGCCAGCGCTCGGTGACCTCGAGCGTCTCGCCCTCGGCGAGGTTGAGGGGCTCACCGATGACGTTGAACACGTGACCCTTGGTGATGTCACCCACGGGCACCGAGATCGGCGCACCGGTGTCGCGCACCTTGGCGCCACGGACGAGGCCGTCGGTGGGCTTGAGCGCGATCGCCCGCACGAGGTTGTCGCCGAGGTGCTGGGCGACCTCGAGCGTCATCTCGACGATGCCCTCGCCCTCGCCCTGCGTGGACAGCTCGATCGTGGTCTTCAGTGCGTTGTACATCTCCGGGATGGCATCCGGAGGGAACTCGATGTCGACGACGGGGCCGATCACGCGGGCGATGCGGCCCACGCCGGGCACGCGAGCGGGCTTCGCCGGGGCTTCGGAGGCGGTAGCAGTCATGGGTAGCGTTCCTTCGGTGTGGTGGTTGCTCAGCTCGCGGCCAGGGCGTCGGCACCCGAGACGATCTCGCTGATCTCCTGGGTGATCTCCGCCTGCCGTGCCGAGTTGGCAAGCCGCGTGTAGGTGCGGATGAGGTCCTCGGCGTTCTCGGTTGCGGTGTGCATCGCCCGCTGCCGCGCGGCCAGCTCGGAAGCGGCCGCCTGCAGCAGGGCGTTGAAGATGCGACTGCGCACGTAGCGCGGCAGCAGGGCGTCCAGGACGTCGTCCGCGGACGGCTCGAACTCGTACAGCGGCAACGGGTCGGCGCCCGGGGGCGTGACGCCGTCGACCACCTCGAGCGGGAGCATCCGGATGACCTGGGGCTCCTGCGTCACCATCGTCCTGAAGCGGGTGAACACGACGTGCAGCTCCCCCACGCCGCCCTCCTCGGCGTCCGCCCCGAAGGCGGCGATGAGGGTGTCGGCGATGTCGTCGGCGACGTCCGCGTGCGGGGAGTCGGAGTCACCCACCCAGCTCTTGGCGATCTCACGGCCACGGAAGGTGAAGTGGCCCACCCCGCGGCGACCCGTGACGTAGAGCTGGATCTCCTTGCCCTCGGCCTCGAGCTGCCCACGCAGCCGCTCCGCCTCACGCAGCACCGTGGCCGAGTAGGCACCGGCCATGCCGCGGTCGGAGGTGACGACGAGCACCGCGACGCGGTCCGTGTCCGTGCGCTCCGACGTCAACGGGTGATCGATGTTCGCGTGCGTCGCCACCGCCGAGACGGCCCGCGTGATCGCTCGCGAGTAGGGGCTCGCCTTGACCGCACGGTCACGCGCCTTGCCGATCCGCGACGCGGCGATGAGCTCCATCGCACGGAACATCTTCTTCAGTGTCTGGGTCGACTTGATCCGCTGCTTGTAGACCCGCTGTGAGCCGGCCACGCTCAGCCCCGCTTCTGCCGGACGATCTGCTCCTGGTCGATCTCCACCGCGTCGCTGACCTCGTCCCCGCCACCCAGGGTCTCGCCCTCGGAGGTGAGGAACGTGGACCGGAACTTCGTGACGCCGTCGAGCAGCGCCTTCTCGGTGTCGCCGCCCAGCTGGCCGGTCTCCGCGATCGTGGTGAGCACCGAGGTGTGGCGACCGAGGTAGTCGATCATCTCGCGCTCGAACCGGCGTACGTCGGGCAGGTCGACGTCGTCGAGGTGGCCCTTCGTCCCGGCCCAGATCGAGACGACCTGCTCCTCCATCGAGTACGGGGAGTACTGGGGCTGCTTGAGCAGCTCCATCAGCCGGGCGCCACGGGTGAGCTGCTGGCGCGAGGCGGGGTCGAGGTCGGAGGCGAACATCGCGAACGCCTCGAGCGAGCGGTACTGGGCGAGGTCGAGCTTGAGCGTCCCGGAGACCGACTTCATCGCCTTGACCTGCGCGGCCCCACCGACTCGGGAGACGGAGATGCCGACATCGACGGCGGGTCGCTGGTCGGCGTTGAACAGGTCGGACTGGAGGAAGATCTGCCCGTCCGTGATGGAGATGACGTTCGTCGGGATGTACGCCGAGACGTCGTTCGCCTTGGTCTCGATGATCGGCAGGCCGGTCATCGAGCCGGCACCGAGCTCGTCCGAGAGCTTCGCGCAACGCTCCAGCAGACGGGAGTGCAGGTAGAACACGTCACCGGGGTACGCCTCGCGGCCCGGCGGGCG
>JAENWO010000146.1 GCA_016649925.1 Actinomycetales bacterium | reverse complement strand
TGCAGCGGCGGCGAGAGCAGGATCGCGCCCTCGATGGACGGGTCCCGGCCGTACCTGAGTGCCAGCTCGGTCCCGAAGGACCAGGCGACGAGCCACCGGTTGGGCAGTGAATGGAGCTCGGCGTACTCGGTCGCGGCGGCCACGTCATACCGCTCGGCGTCACCGCCGTCGAACGTCCCCTCGCTGGTGCCGCGCGGGCTGGAGGTGCCGCGCGTGTTGAACCGGAGCACGGCGAGGTCCGCGAGCGCCGGCAACCGCCACGCGGCCTTGCGGTACACGTGGGAGTCCATGAACCCGCCGTGCGTGGGCAGCGGGTGGAGCGTGATGAGTGTGCCGCGTGGCGTCGTGTCCTCCGGCTCGGCCAGCTCGCCGAGGAGCCTCAGGCCGTCGGCGGTGTGGAGCTCGATGTCCTCCCGGCGGGCGGGCAGGATCGTCAGGGGTCCGATCGTGGTGCTCATCACCGACCACCCTACCGACGACCGCCGGTGGTGCTTGACGAGGTCTCCCTCGGGCTCCGCACCACGCGGACGACGGCGGTCCCGCGCCTTCCCGCGCGACGCGAGCGCGAGCGCTGGGTTGCGTTCAGCGGGGTTGCGTTCAGCGGGGACGACGGCGGTCGCGCGCCTTCCAGCACGAGGTGTGCCAGTGCCTGCGCTCCGCGAGGGCGACGTCCGCGCCGAACAGGTGGTCCTCACCCCAGGCGACGACGTGCGCCACCCCGGGCGGGACCTCCTGGAGGCAGCCGGGGCAGCGATAGGACTTGTCCGAGCCGGTAACCGGGCGCACCACCCACGTGGACCCGTCGGCGCGCGACTCCGTTCGGGCGGTCCCCCGCATGACGCCCTCGACGTCCAGCTCCGGATGAGGCTCGGAGTAGGGACGACGGCGGGAACGGCGCGGCATGGCACCCATTGTCCCGCATCCGCCAAGGGCTCAGACCTGCGTCACCTCGGGGAGCACGGACGCGGCGACGAGGCGCTGGTACCAGCGGGCCGAATCCTTCCAGAGCCGCTCCTGGGTGCCGTAGTCGACCCGGATGATCCCGAAGCGCCGCTCGTAGCCGTGGGCCCACTCGAAGTTGTCCAGCAGGGACCACACGAAGTACCCGCGAACGTCCGCGCCGGCGTCGATCGCCTGCCCGACGGCGTCGATGTGGTCGTGCAGGTAGGAGACCCGCTCCGCGTCGTGGACGCGCCCGTCGGCGTCGACCACGTCCTCGAACGCGGCGCCGTTCTCGGTGATCATCAGCGGTATGTCGGGGTAGGAGTCGCGCAGCCCCAGGAGCAGCTCGGTCAGGCCGGCGGGGTCGATGTTCCAGCCCATCGCGGTGTGCGGCCCGGGCTGCGGGAGGAACTCGACGTCGTCGGCGCCGACCCACGGCGTCGCGCCCGAGTCCCCGTGCCCGTCGGCCTGGGCGCGCTCACCGGTACCGTCATGACGCCGCACCCGACCGGTGGAGTAGTAGTTCACCCCGAGGACGTCGAGGCGCTGCGCGATCGTCTCCAGGTCGCCGTCCTCGACGAAGGACCAGTCCGTGATCGCGGCCGTGTCCTGGAGCAGGTCCACCGGGTAGGCGCCCTCGAGCAGCGGACCGAGGAACGCCCGGTTCCCGACGGCGTCGATCTGGCGCACGGCGTCACGGTCCGACTCCGAGTCCGGATCGTCCGGCCGGGTGACGTGCAGGTTGAGCGTGACGGAGAGCTGCGCCTCGTCACCGAGCACCTCGCGGATGGCGCGAGCAGCCAGGCCGTGGGCGAGGTTGAGGTGGTGGACCGCCTGCAGCGCCGCGAGCGGCTCGGTGCGGCCCGGGGCGTGCACGCCGGAGGCGTAGCCGAGGTAGGCCGAGCACCACGGCTCGTTCAGCGTCGTCCAGACGGTGATGCGGTCGCCGAGCTCGACGGCCATCCGCCGGGCGTACTCCCCGAACGCGACGGCGGTCTCCCGGTTCGTCCAGCCGCCCCGGGCCTCCAGCTCGGCCGGCAGGTCCCAGTGGTACAGGGTGACGACCGGCTTGATCCCGGCCGCGACGAGCCCGTCGACCAGGTCGGAGTAGAACCCGATGCCCTCCGCGTTGAACTCACCCGTCCCGCCCGGTTGCACGCGGGACCACGAGATCGAGAAGCGGTAGGCGTCGAGGCCGAGGTCCTTCATCAGGGCGACGTCCTCGCGCCAGCGGTGGTAGTGGTCCACCGCGACGTCGCCCGTGTCGCCGTTCGACGTCCGGCCCGGGGTGTGGGAGAACGTATCCCAGATGGAGGGCCCGCGACCGCCCTCGGCGGCAGCGCCCTCGATCTGGTACGCGGCGGTGGCCGAACCCCAGAGGAAGTCCTCACCGAAGGTGCGCTGGTCGGTGGTCGCGTCCGTCACTGCTGGCTCCCTGTGGTAGCGCTGCTCGTCGGTAAGGCCATGGTGAGACTACGCCCGCCGCCGTCATGGTCCGTGCCGCCGACTCCCCCGAGAGCGGCGATCGGCACGACTTCAGCGGGGTGGCAGTGACGCTCGATGCGCTCGGGGAGCAGCTCGGGGAGCAGCCCGGCGACCTGCGGGTCACGCTCGAGGGCACCGCGCGGTTGGCCGCTCTCCTCCTGCCGGTCCCCCGGGCCGGGGCAACGGAGCCGTCGGTCGCGGCGCCTGCGCCCCGAGATCGACCACCCGGAAGTTGTCCATCACGAGGTCGACCTGCTCGCCGCCGTCGCTCTCACCGACCCGGTTCAGGCTGACCCGGTTCAGGCTGACCCGGTACCGTCCGCGTGTCCCCGCGACGAGCTCGTGGGCGTACCGGGCTGTCTCGAGCTGCCGCGGCATGTCCGCGGCGTCCACCGCGACCGACCGCGGGGCCGGCGCGAGAACCGTGTCGAAGCCGGTCACCCACTGGTACGTGTCGGGGGGACTCCTCCGCGATGTCGACCTCAGCCAGACCGTCCGTCAGGGTGCGGATGCGCGCGACGGGGACACGTGTGGCGACGGCGCTCACGAGTCCACAGGACGTGCGCCCCGGATCACCTGCTGGACCCACAGGTCGGCGTCGGTGACGACGACGTCGGCACGGTAGCCCACGCGCAGCGCGCCGATGCGCTCCCTGCCGAGCACCCCGGCGGGGGTCAGGGAGGCGGCCAGGACGGCCTCGCGCAGCGGCACGCCGGCCTGGACGGTGGTGCGCACGACGTCGATGAGGTGCGCGGTACCGCCGGCGATCGAGTCGGTGTGGGCCAGTCGGGCGACACCTCCGCGCACCCGCACCTCCTGGCTCCCGAGGCGGTAGTCGCCGTCGGGCATGCCGGCCGCGGCCATCGCGTCGGTGACGAGCGCGATGTTCCCGGCCCCGACGAGTGCGAACAGGTCGGTGACCAGCTCGGGCGCGAGGTGGGTGCCGTCCGCGATCAGCTCGAGCACGAGCCGGCCGTCCCGGGCGCGCGCGAGCGCCGGGGGAACGGGTCCGGGCTCCCGGTGATGGATCGGCCGCATCCCGTTGAACAGGTGCGTGACGGTGGCTCGCTCCGATCGCGCGCGCGGCCCCGCGAGATGGGCCCCGGCGTCGTCCAGCGCGGCGTGCATCTGCGGCGACGAGGCGTCGGTGTGCCCGAACGAGGGCAGGGCGCCACCCGCGACGAGCGCCGCGGTCACGCCGTCGTCCCCGGTGATCCCGGCCCGCTCGGGTGCGATCGTCATGGTCACCACGTGACCCCGCCCGAGCTCGAGCAGCTCGGCCGTCAGGGCGGGATCCGGCGCCAGGATGAGCGCGGGGTCCTGCGCGCCGCAACGGGCGGTGGCGAGGAACGGGCCCTCCAGGTGGATGCCCGCGAGCTCCCCCTCCTCCGCCAGGTGGGTGAGCAGGCCCACCCGCGCACGCAGCGTGTCCGGGCTGGCGGTGACGAGGGACGCGACGAGGTGCGTGGTGCCGTGCCGCCGGTGCTCGTCGATGGCGAGCTGCGCCGTCGCGGCATCCGTCGCGTCCGGGAAGCTCGCTCCCCCGCCCCCGTGGTTGTGCAGGTCGACCAGCCCCGGCAGCACGATCGTGCCATCCGCCGGCGCGGGCACCTCGCCCACCTGCTGCGCCCACGGCGTCCGGGCGGCGGCCCTGAACGCACCCACCCACGCGATCCGCTCCCCCTCGAGCACCACGACGCCGTCGTCGAGCACCTCCTCAGCGGTGACCACCTGGCCGCGGATGACGATGGGACCGACGTGCTCGAGCGAGGAGTTCACGACCTCATTGTGGCGGACTGCCCTCCTGGATGCTCAGCTTCCGAGCTCCCCGACGATTCATGTCTTCCGCCCGCGGCAAACGCCAGGTCTCAGGACCAGAAGAGCCGCGACTCGACGTCGTCGATCCCGCGCATCGCGTCGTAGTCGAGCACGACGCAGCGGATCCCCCGGTCGGTCGCGAGCACGCGCGCCTGCGGCTTGATCTCCTGCGCCGCGAACACCCCGCCCACCGGCGCGAGCCGGGGATCCCGGTTGAGCAGCTCGAGGTACCGCGTGAGCTGCTCCACGCCGTCGATGTCGCCGCGTCGCTTGATCTCGACCGCGACGGTCTCACCGACGGCGGACCGCGCCAGGATGTCGACCGGTCCGATCGCCGTGGGGTACTCCCGCCGGACGAGCGTGTGGCCGTGGCCAAGGACCCCGATCTGCTCGGCGAGCAGCTTCTGCAGGTGCGCCTCCACCCCGTCCTTCACGAGTCCCGGATCGACGCCGAGCTCGAAGAAGGAGTCCGACTCGACGTCGTGGATCGAGACGATCAAACGGTCGTCGGTCTTCGTGTTCTGGACGGTCCAGACCTCGCTGACACCCGCGGCGAGCCGCTCCGTGCCCGGGTCCGCCGTCGTCAGGGAACACGGCGGCGACATCCAGTTCAGCGGCTTGTAGGAGCCGCCGTCGGAGTGCACGAGCACGGACCCGTCCGACTTGACCATGAGCACCCTCCGGGCCAACGGCAGGTGTGCACTGAGCCGGCCGGAGTAGTCGACCGAGCAGCTGGCGATGACGATCCGCACGAGTGTCCTTCCTGCGGCTCAGCCGACCGGGAACGTGATCGGTCCGGGTGGCGCCGCCTCGAGCCAGGCCGTCAGGCCGTCGAGCGCATGGTCACGGCCCGCAAGGAGGAAGCCCTCGCCGCGATAGGTGCAGTGGGCCTCGCTGATCCGGCTGGTGCCCGCACCGAGCCGCCGGAGCTCGCGGCTGGTGATGTCCAGCTCCCGGCGGGCCCAGCGCCGGCTCGGGCGCACGGACAACGAGACCACCTCGTACCAGGCGAGGTGGTCACGCGTGTAGGTGGCGATCCCGGCGAGCCAGCGCCCGTCCGTGTGCATTGCGCACTCGAACGACCCGACGCGGTGGCTCAGGGTGCGCAGGCGCCACAGGAACAGCGCAGCGAGGGTTCCGGCGAGCACGACGACGACACACGCCGCGACGATCGCTTCCCTCACGGCACCGGCCCCGGCTAGTTCTCGCCGGTGGCCGGCCGGTCCTGTTCGGTGGTCGGGTCGACGACGATCGTGACCTCGTTCTCGTCCACGGAGAGGAAGCCCCCGTCGACCTCCATGGAGACCGGCTCACCGGAGCTCGGCCGGATCCGGACGATGCCCGGACGCAGCACGGCCAGCACCGGCTGATGGCCGGTCAGGACGCCCATGGAACCGTCGGCGGCCGGGGCGCTCACGCTGAGCGCCTCGCCCGTCCACCAGGTATGGTCCGCCGAGACCATCTCGACCTTGAGCGGCACGCCGCCCTCCTTCGTTTCGTTCGTTCGTCAGACGCCTCGAGGGCGCACGGTCAGCGAAGCTCGGACTGGATCCTCGCCCAGTTGCGCTCGAGGTCCTCGAGCCCGCCGATGTTGAAGAACGCCTGCTCGGCCATGTGGTCGAACTCGCCGTCGGCGATCTTGCCGAACGCCTCGATCGTCTCGGTCAGCGGCACGGTGGAACCGACGACGCCGGTGAACTTCTCCGCCATGTAGGTGTTCTGCGAGAGGAACTGCTGGATCCGACGCGCACGGTTCACGGCGATCTTGTCCTCCTCGGACAGCTCGTCGATGCCGAGGATCGCGATGATGTCCTGCAGCTCCTTGTTCCTCTGCAGGACAGCCTTGACGCGGGTGGCCACCTGGTAGTGGTCCTCGCCGACGTACCGGGGGTCGAGGATCCGCGAGGTGGAGGCGAGCGGGTCCACGGCCGGGTACAGGCCACGGGAGGCGATCTCACGGGAGAGCTCGGTGGTGGCGTCCAGGTGCGCGAACGTCGTCGCCGGAGCCGGGTCGGTGTAGTCGTCCGCGGGGACGTAGATCGCCTGCAGGGAGGTGATGGAGTGGCCACGCGTGGAGGTGATGCGCTCCTGCAGCTGGCCCATCTCGTCCGCCAGGTTCGGCTGGTAGCCCACCGCGGAGGGCATCCGGCCGAGCAGCGTGGAGACCTCGGACCCGGCCTGTGTGAACCGGAAGATGTTGTCGATGAAGAGCAGCACGTCCTGCTTCATCACGTCGCGGAAGTACTCCGCCATCGTCAGGGCGGACAGGG
>JAENWO010000225.1 GCA_016649925.1 Actinomycetales bacterium | reverse complement strand
TGCAGGGCATCGCCGAGCGCGTCGAGCTGCTCGGTGGTCAGCTTGCCTACGGCCTGGACGACGGCGGAGCCACCTTCCGCGTCACCGTCACCCTGCCCTGGCGTCCGCCGTCCTGACCCCAGGACCTTGGCCTATCAGTCTGTCCGGCCGCGCAACGCCTCGGCGAGCGGGCCGAGCTCGTTGTCGAGGATGTCGGTGATGAGCTCGGGCTTGATGCGGAAGTACTCGTGCACCACCACGTTGCGCAGGCCGGCGATCGAGGCCCAGCTGACCTCCGGCATCGCAGCCGTCTCGGACTCTGGCAGTGCGCGCACGGCCTCGCCAATGACCGCGAGGTTCCGTAAGACGGCGTCGTATGCCATTGATGCGATCCGCGGTTCCGGATCACCGAGGTAGGGCCGGTAGTCAAGGCAGCGATCGATCGCCACGACGATGTCGGCGAAGCGCTCCTGCGCAGACCTGCTCACAGGGCAACCGCGTCGCGGTGGGCGCTCGCCGACACAGCTTCTCGCAGCAGCGAGTCGGTGACGACGTCCACGCGGACCCCGAGGATACGGCTGAACTCCTCGCCTATGCCCGCGATGCGCAGCAGTGCGTTGCCGGCGCCAGGCGCCAGGTCGACCAGCACGTCCACGTCGCTGCTCGCGCGGGCGTCGCCACGCGCGACCGAGCCGAACAGACGAGGGTTGCTGGCACCGTAGCGGGTCAGCACTTCCGTGAGCGCGGCGCGATTCGCGGCGATCGCCGCACGCAGCGATCCGGTTTGCTCGCCTACCACACCCATGAGCAAAGGATACCGACGACCCCGATGAAGGAGGGGATGCCGACCCGGGCTAGATGTCCTCGCCTGCCTGATCACGCGTCTGGACGCGACCGCGTCTGTGGCGCTCGTGCGCGCCAGCGCCAGCGCCACCGCCACCGCCACCGCCACCGCCAGCGTCAGCGCCGGTGAGTTTGTGGAGGATCTGCGCTGACGCCCCATTCCCTACCAAGGGACCGCCCCGGTGGCTCCGACCGCCGGCTGCAGGGCATGGCCGAGCGCGTCGAGGTGCTCGGTGGCCAGCTCGCTTACGGCCCAGACGACGCCGGAGCCAGGTTCCGGTCACGGTCACCCTGCCGTGGTGTCCGCCCGCCGGAGCCTGCCGTGCGCCCGGGCCCCTGCCCGCGCATCAGGGACAGCCCCTGATCCGACCCTGAGAAGCCGTCCGCCATGTGGTCGAATCGTTTCGCGCCCGCGGGCGCCCTTCTGTAGGGTGGGCCGCAGCCATCCGTCTGTGGGGGTGGGCCGCAGCCATCCGTGGACTCACCGAGGAGCGTTCTGTCATGTCCGGAGCCGATATCTCCGTCCAGCTGTACTCCGTCCGAGACGCCCTCGCGGCCGACCTGCCCGGGACGCTGCGTCGCATCGCAGACCTCGGGTTCGGCAACGTCGAACTTTACGGGTTCGCGGACCAGGTCGACCAGTACCGTGCCGGCCTCGCGGACGCGGGGCTCGTGGCGCCGTCGGCCCATGCGCGCCTGGTCCTGGCCGATGACGTCGATCCCGTCCTGGACGCGGCCGTCGAGCTCGGCGTGCGCACCCTGATCGACCCGATGGTCCCCGAGGAGCGGTGGACCACCCGGGCGGACATCGAGTCCACCGCCACGAGACTGAACGAGATCGCGGCCCGGGCCGCGGATCGTGGCCTCGTGATCGGCTACCACAACCACTGGTGGGAGCTCGCGACCAGCATCGAGGGACGGCCGGCGCTGGAGGTCCTCGCCGCAGCGTTGGACCCCGGCCTCGTCCTCGAGGTCGACACCTACTGGGCGGAGGTCGGTGGTGTCGACGCCGCCGAGCTCTTGGCGCGCCTCGGGGAGCGGGTGACGCACCTGCACGTCAAGGACGGACCCGTGACGCGCGACACCAAGGCCCAGCTCCCGGCCGGTCAGGGTGTGGTGCCGGTCGCCGAGATCCTGGCCGCCGCGCCGGATGCGACGAGGGTGATCGAGTTCGACGACTACGACGGCGACATGTTCGCCGGCCTCGCCGCCAGCCTGGAGTACGTGCGAGGCCTGGCATGAGCCCACCACGCACCGGACCGGTGGGCGTCGGCGTCATCGGCGCGGGCGTGATCAGCCACCAGTACCTGGAGAACCTCACCCGGTTCCCCGACGTGAACGTCCTGTTCGTCGCCGACCTGGACGTCGAGCGGGCGAAGGTCCAGGCCGAGACGTTCGGGGTGCCCCGCGGTGGCACCGTTGCCGAGCTGCTCGCGGTCCCTGAGATCGAGATCGTCGTCAACCTCACCATCCCCGCCGCGCACGTGCAGGTGGGGGAGCAGATCCTCGCCGCCGGCAAGCACGTCTGGAGCGAGAAGCCCTTCGCCCTCGACCGCGAGACGGGCCGCCAGCTCCTGGACGAGGCCGCTCGCCTGGGGCTGCGGGTGGCGTCCGCCCCGGACACCATCCTCGGGGCCGGCCTGCAGAACGCCCAGCGCACGATCGAAGCGGGGAGGATCGGCACGCCCCGCAACGGCCTCGTGCTGTTCCAGTCCCCCGGGCCGGAGTCTTGGCACCCCAGTCCGGAGTTCCTCTTCGACGTCGGCGCCGGACCCCTGTTCGACATGGGCCCGTACTACCTCACCGCTCTGGTCCAGCTGCTCGGCCCGGTGGCCCGCGCCAAGGGCACGTCCTCCACGTCGCGTCAGACCCGGGTGATCGGCTCAGGCCCCCGGGCGGGCACGGAGTTCGACGTCCGGGTCCCCACCCACCACGGCGCGCTGCTGGAGTTCGCCAGTGGCGCGGCCGCCCAGGTCACGTTCAGCTTCGAGTCCCACCTCAAGCGCACCCTCCTCGAGGTGACCGGCGCGGACGGCACGCTCGTCCTGCCGGACCCGAACACGTTCGACGGCGCGTCCCATCTCTGGTCCGCAGGCGCCGAGGAGGCCGAGGTGCTCGAGGCGACCGGGTCGACGTTCTCGCGCGGCACGGGCGTCCTGGAGCTGGCCCGGGCAATCCGGGCGGACCGCCCGGAGCGAGCCCGCGGTGAACTGGCCTACCACGTGCTGGACGTGATGATCTCGATCGGCGAGTCGGCCGAGGCCGGCCGCGCCGTGGACGTGTTGAGCACCGCCGTCGTCCCGGACACGCTGCCGACGGACTGGGACCCCACCGCCTCGACGTTGTAGCGACTGGGGCTGACCGGACAGAAGGGGAAAACGTCCACCGTGGAATAGTTCGCTCCCGGCGGACGTTGCCCAAAACGACAGTTTCCCCTTGGAGTAGGCTTGTGCCCCTCGCATTGCTCTTGACCGTTCGCCGCGCCGTCGACCTTCGTCGCTGCGCGAGCGCCCTCTGTCGGCCCTGACCAAGCCCCGCGCGCCCCGCGCCGGCCGGCCCCTGCGCCGTGCTGTGCCCGCGCCCCTCGGTGCCTCCTGCACCGTCGGAGCACCTCGTCAGCTCCCCCCAATGTCCGAAAGGCAACATCCTGTGTCAACCTCCAACGCCCCGGCGCGCCAGGTCGTCCCCGCGCGCCGCGTGCGGATGCCCTCCTTCAGCGTCCAGATCATCCTCGCCCTCGTCCTCGGCGTCCTCCTCGGCTGGATCGCCCTGAACATGGGCACCGTCGCGGACGGCAGCCCGGAGGGCGCGCCGAACTGGCTCACCGAGACAATGAGCACCATCGGCAGCGCGTTCGTCGGTCTGCTGCGGGCCATCGTCCCGCCGCTCGTCTTCACCGCCATCGTCGCCTCCATCGCGAACCTGCGGAAGGTCACGAACGCGGCCCGCCTCGCCGGGCAGACCCTCCTCTGGTTCGCCATCACCGCCCTCGTCTCCGTGGGCATCGGCATCGGTCTCGGCGTCCTGACCCAGCCGGGTGTGAACACCTCGATCAGTGCGGACCAGGCCGCCGAGCCCGGCCGCACCGGCAGCTGGACCGACTTCCTCACCAGCCTGCTCCCAGCCAACTTCCTCGGCCTGGGCGCCTCCACGAACGGGGCGGTAGGCGCGGACGGCAGCCTCACGGCCAGCACGGGGATCAACTTCAACGTGCTGCAGATCGTCGTCATGGGCCTCGTCATCGGCATCGCGGCGCTGCGCGTCGGGGCGAAGGCCGAGCCGTTCCTGACGTTCAACCGGTCCGCGCTCGAGATCATCCAGAAGGTGCTGTGGTGGATCATCCGCCTCGCCCCGCTGGGCACCCTCGGCCTCATCGGCAATGCGATCGCCACGTACGGGTGGGACCTGCTCGCGCCCCTGGGCATCTTCACGATCGACATCTACGTGGGCCTCGTCCTCGTGCTGTTCGGCCTGTACCCGTTACTTCTCAAGTTCCACGGGCTGTCCGTGTCCCGGTATTTCCGCGGCGCGTGGCCGGCGATCCAGCTCGGGTTCGTCTCCCGGTCCTCGATCGGTACCCTGCCGGTGACGCAGCGGGTGACCGAGCGCAACCTCGGCGTCCCGGCCGAGTACGCCTCGTTCGCGGTCCCGCTGGGTTCCACCACGAAGATGGACGGTTGCGCCGCGATCTACCCGGCCGTGGCCGCGATCTTCGTCGCGCAGTTCTACGGCATCGACCTCTCGATCACGGACTACCTCCTCATCGCGTTCGTCTCCGTGGTCGGATCGTCGGCCACCGCCGGCCTGACGGGTGCGCTCGTCATGCTCACCCTGACCCTGTCCACCCTCGGCCTGCCGCTCGCCGGAGTCGGCCTGCTCCTGGCGATCGACCCGATCCTGGACATGGGCCGCACCGCGGTCAACGTGGCCGGGCAGGTGCTCGTGCCCACGATCGTGGCCAAGCGCGAGGGCATCCTCGACCTCGAGCAGTACGCCTCGGCCAACTCCGAGGACCTGTTCTCCGAGGACGTCGCCCCGGTTCAGGAGACGGCGGACGACGGCGTATCCGGCCGCCAGGAGGAGCTCGCCCTCTCCCGGTAGGACCTCCTCGGACCTCCTCGGACCTCCTCGGACCTCCTCGGACCTCCTCGGGCCCCGGCACCGCGCCGAGGCCCGAGGCGTCTTACCGGAGG
>JAENWO010000486.1 GCA_016649925.1 Actinomycetales bacterium | reverse complement strand
GGGGTCGGTGCGCTCGGGCTCACTCCCGGCGGTTCGACCAGAGGGAGGAAGTGGCAACCACAACCGCCCCCTCGGTCGGAGGCGGGAGGGTCAGACCGCCACGAGACCCGCCCGGCCGGAGCCCACCACGACGAGAGGGAGGAAGTGGCAACCACAACCACCCCCTCGGTCGGAGGCGGGAGGGTCAGACCGCCACGTCGGCGGGCGCGTGCCTCCTCGTCCGGGGCCGGCACGGTGCGAGACAGCCGCAGCGCCGCGAGCAGCCCGATGGCCAGGGCACCGGCGCCCGCCCGGTCCAGTCCCCGATCAACCATTCGGTTGATGCTCGGGCGCCGGTGCGGGACGCTTGCGCCCATGGCGGAGCTTCGCGGGGACATCGGCGTCGGCGAGGGTTGGTGGCTCGTCCTGACCGAACCGTACTCCGACCTCACGGACGACGGCGAGCTCGTCTTCGCGAACGGGGACCGCCTGGTCTTGCCCCGGGTCATCGAGATCGTCGACGATGCGTCACCGGAGAGGATCCGACCTGCGGCCACGGCGGCGGGGCGGTTGACGCCGGGCCGGTCCCGCGCCGTGGTGGAGCTCGGCCCGATCGCCGGCGAGGGCTGGGTGGGCAGCCTGGCACGGGAGTACCTGAGTCCGGCCGGCTCCGAAGGGGAGCAGCAGCTCGTCGCTGCGATGGGTGCCTTGGACACGTTCCTGCTGCTCACGGTGCGCTACCCGGATGCCTCCGGGGAGCAGGCTGCCCGGGAGCTCATCCGCGCCACCTACCACGAGGACGACGCGGCATAGCGGCAGGCCCATACTCGACGCGGCCTAGCGGCAGGCCCAAACTCCCTGTCGAACGCGTACTTCGGCGACTCAAGCGGCGGATAAGTCGCCGAAGTACGCGTTCGACGGGCGAACAGCGCGCGATTTCCCCTGGCTCCGGGCGGACTCGACCCGCGACAGTCGACCCCAACGACGCTGCCATCCGGTTACCGCTTCCTCCCTCTGGACGACTCCCGCACCCGGGACGTCCTCGACGTCGAGACGTGGGCCGTCCCGCACGGCACCCCGGTCGACGACCTCGTCAAGCTGCCGTTGCCGTTGGAGTGGGAGTGGGAGTGGGAGTGGGAGTGGGAGCGGACCGTGGGCGTCGTCGGCCCGCGCACGCCCGAGTCCGACGCCGACGCCGACGCCGGCGCCGACGCCGGCGAGCTCCTCGCCGTCCACTCCTCCTACCCGTTCGCCCACTTCCCGGTCCCAGGCGCCGAGGTCCGGGTGAGCGGACTGACCTGGGTGGGCGTTCACCCGGCCCATCGCCGGCGCGGGATCCTCCGGTCGATCATCGAGCGGCACTTCACTGACTGCGTCGAGCGCGGCGAGCCCGTCTCCGCGCTGTTCGCCGCCGAGTCCGCGATCTACGGGCGCTTCGGCTACGGACTGGCCGCGAGCGATCTGAAGGTGACGGTGCCGCGCGGAGCCCGGCTGCGCCCGGTCACCGGCACGGAGGACCTCACGGTCCGCATCGAGATTCTCGACGCCCGCCGCCACACCGATCTCGTCGCGGACGCGCACCGCAGGGCCGGGACGTTCTCCGGCGGGCTGAACAGACCCGGATGGGCCACCCGGGAGACGGTGGCGCTGCGTGAGCGGCATGTCAGCGACCCCGCGGCCCTGCGCGAGGGGCGGGGGGCGCGACGGATCGCGATCGTCGAGCGCGACGGTGAGGCCTGTGCCTACGCGACGTTCCAGCGCACCGTGGAGTGGGCGGACGGCGGACCTCGAAAGACCGTCCACACCCGCGAGGTCATCGCACTCGACCCCGCAGCCGCGCACCGCCTCTGGTCCGTGCTGCTCGACCTGGACCTGACGAGCGAGGTCGCCGCCTCGACGCTTCCCACCGACGACGTCATCACGCACCTCCTGGTGAACCCCCTGTCCGCCCGGCCGCGGCGCTCGGACAACGTGTGGGTGCGCCTCATCGACGTTCCCGCCGCCCTTTCCGGACGCCGGTACGTCGCCGACCTCGACGTCGTCCTGGACGTCACCGACGACCTCCTGCCGCGCAATGCCGGTTCCTGGCGCATCCGCGCGGAGTCCCTCGGTGAGGTCGAGGTGGAGCGGACGACGGCGTCCCCCGACCTGAGGATGTCGGTGCGGGACCTGGGCGCGGCCTACCTCGGCGGCGTCACGCTCGCCGGCCTCGCGACGGCCGGTCTCGTGACGGAGCACACCCACGGAGCACACCCACGGGGCACTGCTCAGCACCTCGGCGGCATTCGCCTGGCCGCTCGCGCCGGCGTGCAACTGGGTGTTCTGAGCCAGACCCCTGCCGAAGGGGGAAGCAGCAGCCAAGAGCCTCCATCGCCGTCGGGCGGGGACGGTGATTTCGCGTGCAGCGCAGGCCCGCGGTCGGGCGGCACCCGAGAGTGAGGGAGAAT
>JAENWO010000386.1 GCA_016649925.1 Actinomycetales bacterium | reverse complement strand
GTGAATCTCACCGGGCAGGTGCCCGTGCTCGCTGGTGCCGACCAGGTCGCCTACCTCGACATCGACGACACGATCAAAGCTACCTACGGGTATCAGAAGGAAGGCGCGGGCTATGGGTACTCGAAGGTCAAGGGACTGGGCGCGCTCTTCGGAATCATCTCGACCCCGTTGTCCGCGCCGTTGATCGCGGCAGCGCGCCTGCGCAAGGGGTCGACGAACTCCGCCAAGGGTGCGTGCCGGCTGGTCGCCGACGCCCTGGCCACGGTGAAGAGGGCCGGGGTCACCGGGGGGATCACGATGCGGGCCGACAGTGCCTACTACAACCACGACGTGATCGCTGCGGCCCGCAGGTGTGGGGCCCGGTTCTGGCGTCACCGCCCGCATGGACAAGGCCGTGACCAGGACGATCAGCCAGATCCCCGAGGACGCCTGGGTGGGCATCAAGTACCGACACGCGATCTACGACGAGGACGAGCAGCGGTGGGTGTCCGACGCCCAGGTCGCCGAGATCACCTTCACGGCGTTCACGTCGCGCCGCAAGAGCGAGCACATCACTCACCCGGCTGATCGTGCGCCGCGTCAAGCGCCTGGGCCCCAAGTCCGCGCCGGCCGGCCAGGGCGAGCTGTTCTCCATCTGGCGTCACCACGCGGTGTTCACCGACTCCCGCGAGCCGATGCTCGCGGCCGAGGCCACCCACCGGGACCACGCGATCGTCGAGCAGACGTTCTCCGATCTGAAGGCCGGCCCGCTCGCGCACATGCCGTCCGGGTCGTTCGCCGCGAACAGCGCCTGGACCGTCCTGGCCGTGATCGCGTTCAACCTCACCCGCGCCACCGGGACCCTCGCCTCGAAGTTCCACGCCAAGGCGACCACGGCAACGATTCGCGCCCAACTCATCACCGTCCCCGCCCGGATCGCCCGATCCGCCCGCAAGATCCGCATCCACCTCCCCCAGAACTGGCCCTGGGAGCACGCGTGGCAAATCATGTTCACCGCCGCGACGGGGCCACCGCTCCCCACGACCTGACCACCCAGCCCCAGCGGCGCTACGCACCAACCCACGTGGAAGAACCGGACAGGACCGGTCGCTTCCTCGCGCCAAAAGCCAAAAGCCAAAACCCGGCACCCGGAACCGATCAAACGACCCCAGAAACCGGATCGGTGGATCGAGGCTGAGCCGGCAGCGGCGTGCCGCTTCCGCCCACGCCGCGGCGTTCTTGGCCACGTGCACCTCCTCTGGGGTCACCAGGTCCTCGCGTCGAGCAGCTTCATGAAGTTGCGCTTCGGCTTGTGCGCGGCGCGCACCGACGCCAGGTAGGCCCCGAACTCCTCGCCACGGCCGAGCTTGTGAAGGACCGCCCGGATACGGAGAAGGAGCTGGACTGCCTCCTCGTAGGCGAGGTTGTTCTTCTGTGTCAAGGCGAGCTCGACGTGACGCTGGTAGATCGCGAGCGCGTCCTCGGGGTGGGCCTTCTCCCGGCGTGTGGCGAGCTCCCGCCACAGCGACTCCGGGCAGCCGCCGGCGACGGCCTCCTCCCAGGCTGCCTCAGCGTCGCCCTCCCAAAGGAAGACCCGGACGAGCTCCGATGCGTCGGTGACCGAAACCCCGAAGGGTCGAGCGCCGGCTCGTCCCTTGGGGGCCTTGCCCTCTTCCCGGAGGCGAGCGACCGCCTTGTCCCGCCACGCCGGCCACGCCCCAGCCCGCCCGGCATGGATATTCAGCGCCTGGTAGCGCTCGAGGACCGGAGCCTCGTCGAGCTCCGCCCAGGCGAGCGCCATCGCCTCCTCGTGGCGCCCCCGGTCGTGATAGGCCTCGGCGAGGAACTCGCGAAGGCGCGAGTCGGCATGGGTGGGGAACTCGGCGATGCCCCGCTCAGCCCACTGCAGCGCCTCGTCGTCGCGTCCCGCATTGCGCAGCACCTCGGTGATCCGCAGGTAGGCGTAGGAGTACGACAGGTCGCGGCTCATCACCTCGACGAGCTCGTCGAGGTCGCCACTCGCGAGAGCGAGGTCCTCCATGATCCGCGTGATGCGCGAGCGGCCGTAGCTCCCCTGGCGGTCGTCACCGGTGCGGCGCACCGGGACCTTCGCCCACTCGGCCTCGGCCAGGCGCCGGTAGGCGGTGAGGCCCTTGACGCCGAGCACGCGCCGGTAGCCTCCCACCGAATCGACGAAGCTGCCGTAGTCGTCGCTTTGGTGCTCGGCGAAGAGCCAGCCGGCGAGCTCGACCGGATCTGGTCGGGCCTTGTGGCACGCGGCCAGGTGCAGCGCGCCGAGGCGCTCCACGGCAGCGCCGAGGTAGCCGTCGGAGTCGTCGACGTACTCGAAGGCCCCCTTGGCGACACCGAGCCCGTAGGCGGCGAGTTCGACGACCTCTGCCGCGTGGCCTTGGGCGAGCAGTGTCTCCATGCGGTCGCTGACGCCGCCGAGCGTCTCGCCGACCGACGGCGCCTCGCGCCAGTCCACGTAGTCGTCGATGCAGCCGACCGCCTCGTCGATGGCGAGGTACAGCGGGTCAGCATCGACCGCCTTCGCGCCTCGGCCCGCCACCTCGAGCATCAGGCGCTCGCGCAGGAGCTCGTCGCGCCCGACCTGGTCCATGAGCAGGTCGACCAGCGCCTCTTTGCGCCGCGAGGCCAGGTGCGCCCGGATGTCCTCGGTGGAGACGACCGTCGAGCCCCGCTCGGCGCGCCGAGCGCTCACCTCGGGCTCCCACAGCAGCGCTTGCATTCTCGGCCACTCCCACATGGGCAGGGCGCGTTGCGTGGAACGCTCTCGGTGAACCCACAAAGCGCGGTCGTCGTCCGCACGACCACCCGACCCTCGGGGTCTTGCGTCACTCGAACCCGCTGGCAGGCTCCTCCCACGATGCTCTGCGGCTCTTGAGCAACTGGGCCCACAGTGAGTCCAACAGCGACAACCCGCCGGCGGGCAATCCGCTGCCTGAGAACCTGGACATCGAGGCATCACCGACCGGCAGGCAAAGCAAGCACAACCCCAAGCAATAGCCAACCGACGTACTGAAAAGGACTTCTCACGTGAAGTACACCCATCTTGGTCGTTCCGGCCTGTCTGTTTCTCGCCTGTGCCTGGGCACCATGAACTTCGGTCCGCAGACCGATGAGCCAGCCGCCCACTCGATCATGGACTCCGCCCAAGATGCGGGGATCAACTTCTTTGACACGGCCAATGTGTATGGCGGCACCGAGCACCGTGGCTGGACTGAGGAGATCCTCGGCCGCTGGTTTGCCAAGGGCGGTGAGCGCCGTGAGAAGACGGTGCTGGCCACCAAGCTGT
>JAENWO010000089.1 GCA_016649925.1 Actinomycetales bacterium | reverse complement strand
TCGACGGCTGGGAGGTCGACGGCTGGGAGGTCGACGGCTGGGAGGTCGACGGCTGGGAGGTCGACGGCTGGGAGGTCGACGGCTGGGAGGTCGACGGCTGGGAGGCGTGGGAGTACGAGCCCGGCGAGGTCGACCCGCACGACCACGACGTGGCCCTGGAGGTCGCCGACCGCTTCCATGCCGCCACCGAGACGTTCCCGACGCCGTCGTTCGTCGCCTCCCGGGACGACCCGTGGTCCGCCGCCGACCGGGTCGCCTGGGGCGAGGCCGACCGGCCGGCGCACACGCTCGGCGATGCGCTCGTCGAGCGCCTCCTGGCGGCCCGTGAGCCGGTGCGGGTGCAGGACCAACCGGTCCACGGCGATCTGCTCGGCAACGTCCTGCACTCCCCCCGACTGCCACCGGCCGTCATCGGCTGGGCGGTCTACCACCGCCCCGCCGCGTGGGCCGCCGCCGTCGTGGTCGTCGACGCACTCACCTGGTACGACGCACCGGCCAGCCTCGTCGAGCGGCAACGGTGGCACGGCACGGCCGAGGCACCGTCACGGCAGCTTCTCGTCCGGGCCGCCCTGTTCCGCGCCTGCGTCACCCCGGCCGACGGACTCGCGCACGCGACGACGGTTCGCAGGCTGCTAGCCCTGACGGACCCGGATTAGGCCAGCCTCTCCTATGTGGCGCGCCCGGGAACGCAGTGGTTACCTGCACACATGAGCATCCGCTTCCACGAGGACGAACCTCACCAGGACGACATGGCCGCACGCCTGAACTGGCTGCGCGCGGGCGTGCTCGGGGCCAATGACGGGATCGTGTCCGTGGCCGCCGTCGTCGTCGGTGTCGCGGGCGTGAGCACCGCCTCCGGGCCGATCCTGATCGCCGGCCTGGCCGCCGTCGTGGGTGGGGCGATCTCCATGGCTCTCGGTGAGTACGTCTCCGTCTCCAGCCAGAGCGACAGCCAGCGCGCGCTGATCGAGAAGGAGCGGGGCGAGCTCCACGAGGAGCCGGAGGAGGAGCTGGCCGAGCTCACCGGGATCTACCAGGCGAAGGGGCTGAGCGCCGCCACGGCCCGTCAGGTGGCCGTCGAGCTGACCGAACGGGACGCGCTGGCCGCCCACCTCGACGCCGAGCTGAACATCCACGAGACCGACGTGGTCAGTGCGTGGCATGCGGCGCTCGCCTCGGCCATCTCCTTCCTCGCCGGCTCGGTGCTGCCGATGCTCGCCATCCTCCTGCCGCCGACGCACCTGCGGATCCCGGTGACGTTCGTGGCCGTGCTCGTCGCTCTGGGTGTGACCGGCTGGCTCGGCGCCTACATCGGCGGCGGGTCGAAGTTCCGCGCGGCGGGGCGCGTGGTGGTCGGTGGCGCGTTCGCCCTGGCGGCGACGTTCCTCGTCGGCCGGTTGCTCGGCGTCGCCGGCGTCGTCTGAGAACTACACCGCGAGGCAGTTCGGCCCGAGCAGCGCCTTGAGGTCCCCGTACAACGCAGGGGTGCGCTCCACCCGCAGCCCGTCCTCGAGCCGCAGCACCGTGGCCCGTCCGGGCGACGTGAGCTTCACGTGCACCTCGGTGACGCCGGGATGGGTGGACAGGATGTCGCGCAGCTGCTCCACGACCGGTGGCGTGCAGCGGTTCGTCGGGATGCTGAGGGTGACGGGTGCGTCGTCGCCCACCGAGACGTCGGGCAGCGAGACCTCCATCGCCTGGAGCTGCATCGCGTCGTCGCGGCGGCGGACCCGTCCGCGCAGGACCACCACCTGGTCCTCGGCGAGGATCGCGGAGTAAGCGAGGTAGGTCTCGCCGAAGAACATCACCTCGACCGAGCCCTCCATGTCCTCGATCGTCACGGCCGCCCACGCGTTGCCCTGCTTCGACATCTTGCGCTGCAGGGACGTGATGAGGCCGGCGATCGTCACGGTGGAGTTGTCCGGCCGCTGCTCGTCCGCGAGGAGTGTGGCGATGGAGACGTCCGCGGCCTGGGTCAGGACGTGCTCGATCCCGGACAGCGGGTGGTCGGAGACGTACAGGCCGAGCATCTCGCGCTCGAACGTGAGGCGCTGCTTCTTCTCCCACTCGGGAAGGTTCGGGACCTCGACGGCGAAACCTACGCCGTCGTCCATCCCCCCGCTGAGGGAGGCGAAGAGGTCGAACTGGCCCTCCGCCTCCTTGCGCTTGACGCCGATGACCGCATCGACCGCCTGCTCGTGCACCATCAGCAACGAGCGGCGCGTGTGGTCCAGGGAGTCGAACGCGCCGGCCTTGATCAGCGACTCGATCGTGCGCTTGTTGCACACGACCGCCGGCACCTTCTCGAGGAAGTCGGTGAACGACGTGAAGTCGCCCTTCTCCTCACGGGCGCGCACGATGCCGTCGACGACGTTCGCCCCGACGTTGCGCACCGCGGCCAGACCGAAGCGGATGTCCTGCCCCACCGGGGTGAAGGTCCCCGCGGAGGCGTTGACGTCCGGCGGCAGCACGGTGATGCCCATCCGCCGGCACTCGTTCAGGTAGAGCGCGGACTTGTCCTTGTCGTCGCGCGTGGACGTGAGCAGCGCGGCCATGTACTCGGTGGGGTAGTTCGCCTTGAGGTACGCCGTCCAGTAGGAGACGAGCCCGTAGGCGGCCGAGTGGGCCTTGTTGAACGCGTAGTCGGAGAACGGCACGAGCACGTCCCACAGTGCCTTGATCGCGGCGTCCGGGTAGCCGTTCGCGCGCATCCCCGCGCTGAACGGTTTGAACTCCGCGTCCAGGATCGACTTCTTCTTCTTGCCCATCGCGCGGCGGAGCAGATCGGCCTGGCCGAGCGTGTACCCGGCCAGCTTCTGCGCGATCTCCATCACCTGCTCCTGATAGACGATCAGGCCGTAGGTGGTGCCGAGGATCTCGTCGAGCGGGCCGGCGAGCTGCGGGTGCAGCAGGGTGATGTCCTGCTGACCGTTCTTGCGCAACGCGTAGTTCGTGTGGGAGTTCGCCCCCATCGGTCCCGGCCGGTACAGGGCGCCGACGGCCGAGATGTCCTCGAAGTTGTCGGGGTGCATCAGCCGCAGCAGAGCGCGCATGCCGCCGCCGTCGAGCTGGAACACGCCCAGGGTGTCGCCGCGGCCGAGAAGGGCGTAGGTGTTCCGGTCGTCCAGGGTCAGCGTCTCCACCTGGACCGGGGCCTTGCCGTTGACCTGGATGTTCTCCAGGGCGTCGTCGAGGATCGTGAGGTTGCGCAGCCCGAGGAAGTCCATCTTCACCAGGCCGAGGTCCTCACCGGCCGGGAAGTCGATCTGCGTGATGATGGCGCCGTCCTGCTCGCGGCGCATGATCGGGATGATGTCCAGGAGCGGCTCGCTGGAGATGATGATGCCGGCGGCGTGGACACCCCACTGCCGTTTGAGGTTCTCGATGCCCTTCGCGGTCTCGACGACCTTCTGGGCGTCGGGGTCGATCTCGACGACCTTGCGGAACTCGTCCGCCTCGGCGTAGCGCTTGTCCCCGGGGTTGAACATCCCGGTCAGGGTGATGTCCTTGCCCATCACGGCCGGCGGCATCGCCTTGGTCAGCTTCTCCCCCATCGCGAACGGGTAGCCGAGCACGCGGGAGGAGTCCTTGAGCGCCTGCTTCGCCTTGATCGTGCCGTACGTGACGATGTAGGCGACCTTGTCCTCGCCGTACTTGTCGCTCACGTACCGGATCACCTCGCCTCGGCGACGCTCGTCGAAGTCGACGTCGAAGTCCGGCAGGGACATCCGTTCGGGGTTGAGGAACCGCTCGAAGATGAGCCCATTCTTCAGGGGGTCCAGCTCGGTGATGCCCATCGCATAGGCGGCCATCGAGCCGGCGCCCGAACCGCGGCCCGGGCCCACCCGGATGCCCCGGTCCTTCGCCCAGTTGATGAAGTCGGCGACCACGAGATAGTAGCCGGCGTACCCCTTGGAGGTGATGATCTCGTTCTCGTACGCCGCCCGGCGTCGCACCTCGTCCGGGATCCCCTCGGGGAACCGCCTGTGCAGACCCACCTCGACAGCCTTGACGAACGTGGAGACCTCGTCCTCGCCCTCGGGCACCGGGAAGTGCGGCATGTACTTGCCCACCTGCTCGGTGAACGTCACGTCGCACTGCTCGGCCACGAGGAGCGTGTTGTCGCAGGCCTGCGGATAGTCGCGGAACAGCTCACGCATCTGGTCGGCGGACTTCAGGTAGTAGCCCTCACCGCCGAATGCGAACCGGTTCCCGCCCTGCTCGTTCGTGGGCTCGGCGAGCGTGGAGCCGGACTGCACGCACAGCAGCGCCTCGTGGGCGTGGGCGTCCTCCGCCTTCGTGTAGTGCAGGTCGTTCGTGGCGAGCAGCGGTGCCCCGATCTCCTTGGACAGCGCGATCAGGTCGGCGAACGTGCGGCGCTCGATGTCGAGCCCGTGGTCCATGATCTCGATGTAGAAGTTCTCAGCTCCGAAGATGTCCTGGAACTCCCCGGCGGCCCGGCGGGCCTCCTCGTGATGGCCGAGCCGTAGCCGGGTCTGGATCTCCCCGGACGCGCAGCCACTGGTGGCGATCAGCCCGTCGGAGTAGGTGGTGAGCAGCTCCCGGTCCATCCGGGGCCACTTGCCCAACTGTCCCTCGAGCGAGGCGAGGGAGCTCATCCGGAACAGGTTGTGCATCCCCGCGGTGGTCCGCGAGAGCAACGTCATGTGCGTGTACCCGCCGCGCGCCGAGACGTCGTCGGACGCCTGGCTCGCGTCGCCCCAGCGCACGCGGGTCTTGTCGAACCGGCTGGTCCCCGGCGTCAGGTACGCCTCGACGCCGATGATCGGCTTGATCCCGTGCTTGCGGGCCTTGGACCAGAAGTCGTACGCGCCGAACAGGTATCCGTGGTCCGTGGTGGCCAGCGCGCTCTGCCCGAGCCGCTCCGCCTCGGTGAACAGGTCGTCCAGACGAGCCGCGCCGTCGAGCATCGAGTACTCGGTGTGGGCGTGGAGGTGGACGAAATCCGAGGGCATGCCAGTGATTCTAGGTGGCCCTGGCGGCAGCCCCGACGAGGCCACCCGGCGAGCCGCCCGCGCCCCGGCGTGTCCCCTCCGGCGTGTCCGGTACCGCCCGCGCCCGCCCGACCGGCTGGGTCCTATCCTCGGACCAGAATCCACGACTCCTCGGACCAGAATCAACGACGGGAACCCCATGACCCTGAAGCACGACGGCGTCCGGCCGAGCGACCGGTGGCGCGACGTCGCCCGCGCCACGGGCCTGCTCTCCCCCGACGGCACCGCCCGCGCCACGATCTTCGCCGAGATGTCCGCCCTGGCCACGCGCACGGGTGCGCTCAACCTCGGCCAGGGCTTCCCCGACATCGACGGGCCCGACGCGGTCAAGCGGGCCGCGATGGACGCGATCGCCGGTGGGGTCAACCAGTACCCGCCCGGACCGGGCACCCTCGAGCTGCGGGCCGCGATCGCCGCGCACCAGGACCGCCACTACGGCCTGGACGTAAACCCGGACACCGAGGTGCTCGTCACCGCGGGCGCCACGGAGGCGATCGCGGCCGCCGTCCTCGCGCTCGCCGGGCCCGGTGACGAGGTGCTCACGCTCGAGCCGTTCTACGACTCCTACGCCGCGGTGATCGCCCTCGCCGGCGCCACCCATACCACCGCGGCGCTGCTCCCCACGCCGGACGGGTTCCGGCTGGACGAGACGGCGCTGCGGGCGGCGTTCTCCCCGCG
This sequence comes from Actinomycetales bacterium, assembly GCA_016649925.1. GTDB lineage: Bacteria > Actinomycetota > Actinomycetes > Actinomycetales > Beutenbergiaceae > JAENWO01. The sequence continues at coordinate 3,220 of JAENWO010000089.1, read as the reverse complement.
CACCCGGATCGTCCTGGTCAACACCCCGCACAACCCCACCGGTGCGGTGCTCACCCGCGCCGAACTCGAGCTGATCGCCCGGCTCGCCGTCGATCACGACACCCTGGTGGTGACGGACGAGGTGTACGAGCACCTCGTCTACGACGACGCCGTGCACGTGCCGGTCGCGACCCTGCCGGGCATGGCGGAGCGCACGCTGACGATCTCCTCGGCGGGCAAGACGTTCTCGTTCACCGGCTGGAAGGTCGGGTGGGTGTGCGGGCCGGCGCCGCTCGTCGAGGCCGTCCGGACCGTCAAGCAGTTCCTCACCTACGTCAACGGCGCCCCGTTCCAGCCGGCCGTCGCGCTCGCACTCGGTCTCGAGACCACCGACGACGCCGAGGCCGGGTGGGTCCACGACCTCGCCTCGTCCCTCGCCGCGCGCCGGGACGTGCTCGGCGCCGGGCTCGAGGCGGCCGGGTTCGACGTCGTCCGTCCGCAGGGCACCTACTTCGTGGTGGCCGACGGCGCACCGCTCCTCGCGGGCCCGCTTGCCTCTCTGGGCCTCACCGACGGCGCCGCCCTCTGCCGTCGCCTGCCCGAGCTGGCGGGCGTGGTCGGGGTGCCGGTGAGCGCCTTCACGCTGCCGGGGTCCGACGCCGACGCCGCGCTGCGCACGTGCGTGCGGTTCACCTTCGTCAAGAATGAGGACGTGCTGACCGAGGCGGTCCGGCGTCTGGCGCGGCTGGGACGCTGAAGACACGCACGACGCGGCCGCGTGCGGCCGGAGCGGCGAGCGACTCGAACGCGGACCGGAGGACGAGCGCGCACGTGCCGATGCTGATCCACCGGTAGCGCGATCCGAGGACGGCCTCGGTGTCCGCGGGTGCGGCGCCGCTCACCCTCGGTCGGGGACCGCCGTGAGCACCTTGACGGCATCGCGGTGCCACATGCGTGCGTCGAGGTAACGCTCCGCGGAGACCTCGTAGCCGAGTGCGTCGTAGAACGGCAGCGCCGTCTCTTGGGCGGACAGCTCCACCCGCACCGTGGCCGGCGTGCCGGCGGCGTGCTCGGCCAGGGCGAGCGCCTCGAGGGCGTCCATCACCGCCTGCCCCACGCCCCGCCCTCGGGCGCTGTGACGTACCGCGACGCGCGTGACGTGCACGACGCCCGGGTGCTCGGGCTCGCTGAGCAGCCGTGCCGTACCCAGGTCGGTGCCGTCGTCGTCCACCGCGAGGACGTGGGCGGTGCCGGGCAGGTGGTCCAGCCCGTCGAGCTCCTCCTCGAACGTGACGCCCTGCTCGGTGACGAAGACCTCGTTCCGGATGGCCAGGACGCGCTCCAGCTCGGCCTGCGTCCGGACCCGCAGGATGTGTATCCTCATTCCCCTCGCAGCCTCTCCAGCGCCGTGGCCAGGTCCTCGGGGTAGGAGCTGGTGATCTCCACCCACCGCCCGGTCCCGGGGTGCTCGAAGCCGAGCCGCATCGCGTGCAACCACTGACGCGTCAGGCCCAGCGTGGCGGCAAGCGTCGGGTCGGCGCCGTACGTGAGGTCACCCACGCAGGGGTGCCGGATGGCACTGGTGTGCACCCGGATCTGATGGGTGCGGCCGGTCTCCAGGTGGATCTCGAGCAGAGATGCCGCGCGCATCGCCTCGAGCGTCTCGTAATGCGTGATGCTTGCCTTGCCGTCCGCGACCACGGCCCACTTGTAGTCCAGCTGGGGGTGCCGTCCGATCGGGGCGTCGATCGTCCCCGCGCTGGGGTCCGGGTGGCCCTGGACGACGGCGTGGTACACCTTCTCGACGGTGCGTTCCCTGAACGCCCGCTTGAGCAGGGTGTACGCGCGCTCGCTCTTGGCGACGACCATCAGTCCGGAAGTGCCGACGTCCAGCCGGTGCACGATCCCCTGGCGCTCCTCGGCACCCGAGGTGGAGATCCGGTAGCCGGCGGCGGCGAGGCCACCGATGACGGTCGGGCCGGACCATCCGGGGCTGGGGTGCGCGGCGACGCCGACGGGCTTGTCGACGACCACGACGTCGTCGTCGTCGAGCCGGATGCGCATGCCCGGCACGGGTTCGCCCGGCGTAGAGGGTGCGTTCGGCACGTCCGGGACGATGACCTCGAGCCACCCGCCGGCGACCAGACGGTCGGACTTGCCGAGCGTCCTGCCGTCGAGGAGGACGCCGCCGCTCTCGGCGAGCTCGGCGGCGCGGGTCCGGCTCAGCCCGAGCAGGCGGGCCACGGCCACATCGACCCGCTCACCGGCGAGGCCGTCGGGGACCAGCATGGCGCGGGTGTCACTCATCGTTGTCCGCCGCGTGCCGGCCGCTGGTCGCTTTCGGGGCATCGGCGGCCGGTTCGCCGTCCCGGGTGGGTTCGCCGTCCGGCCGCACGTTCTTCGCCGCGGCCGCCTCGAGGCGCCGCCCGTTGACGCCGATGCCCCGGAAGGTCAGCAACGCGATGCCGAGGGCGGAGGCCACGATCGCGATGTCCGCCACGTTGCCGACGAAGAAGCTGTTGTAGTTGATGAAGTCCACGACGTGACCCCGGGCGAAGCCGGGAGTGCGGAAGAGGCGGTCGTACAGGTTCCCGAGGTTCCCGCCGAGCAGTCCGCCGAGTGCGAGGGCCCAGCCGCGCGACCCGAGCCGGCGGGCGACCCCGGCGATGAAGATGGTGACGACGACGGCAGCGAGCGTGAACACCCACGTCATGCCCTCCGCGAAGGAGAACGCCGCACCGGGGTTGTGCACGAGGCTCAGTCCGAGCACGTCGCCCAGGAGCGGGACGTACTGACCGCTGACCAGCGTCCGCTCGGCGAGGAGCTTCGTCACCTGGTCCGCGACGAGCACGAGCGCCGCGAGCAGCACGAGGCCGAGGGTGAGGCGGCGACGGTTCCGCACGGTGGGCGGCGCGGGTCCGGTGGGCGGCTCCTCGGGAGAATCGGGGACGGCCGGGTCCGCGCCCGCGTCCTGGCTGTCCGTCGCCTCGGCGTCCTGGGCGCGGTGCGCGGGACCGGTCGACCGTGCCATCGCCGGTGGGTCCCCTCTCGGTCATCACGACGGCGGGTCCCCGTGGTGGGAGACCCGCCGTCGGGTGGAGCAAGTGCTGGTGGTGCAACCCTACGGGCGGTGCACGTCGCTCTCCGGCCCCGGCATGCCGTAGGCGGAGGAGACGTTGCCGCGACCCTCGACGTCGCTGAGCAGACCCTCGAGGAAGCTCTTCAGACGCGTGCGGTAGTC
>JAENWO010000138.1 GCA_016649925.1 Actinomycetales bacterium | reverse complement strand
CCCGGGTGCCGCTGCACGTGGTCTGCGACAACTACGCCACCGACAAGCACCCGAACGTCAAGGCGTGGCTCGCCAAGCACCCCCGGGTGCAGCTGCACCTCACCCCGACCAGCGGGAGCTGGCTGAGCATGGTGGAGATCTTCTTCGGGATCATCACCCGGCAGGCGATCCGCCGCGGCACGTTCCATAGCGTCAAGGACCTCGAGACCGCCATCGGGGTCTACCTCCACGGCTGGAACGAACGCGCCCACCCGTTCACCTGGACCAAAGGCGCCGACGAGATCATCGCCCACGCCAAACCCTCACCCCACCAGAAAAAGACTTACAACCCGCGACGCTAGGTTGCTGACCATGACCCACGGCTCCGACCCGCAGCCCGCTGCCGTTCCCGCCCCGAGGAGATCAGGGTGGACCTCGGACCGAGGGTGCGGGACTACGCGACCTCCATCGGTGGGGCGATCGTGGGTGCACTGGCGGCCGTGGGCTTCTGGTACGTCGTGTCCTTCCAGCCCGAGACCGACCTCCCGATCTGGATGTGAATCTTCGGCAGCTTCATCAGCGTGCTCGCGCTGCCACTGGTCCTGGGGCTACCGCCGCTGCTGCGCCGGCGCGCGATCGTGTTCAGCCCGCTGGGAATCGCGCACGACGATCCGCGGGTGAGGGCGTGGGGCGTGCGGTGGGACGACCTCGCCGGCACGACGATCTCGGCGGCCTCCACGACGCGTCGTTCCGTCTCTACCGGTGCCTGGCTCGCGCGGATCGACCTCGACCCCGGCGTCGACAACTTCGCCGAGCGGTACCCGCGGATGGACCCGCTGCGGCGCGAGATCTCCGAGCCGGTCAGTTACCCACTGACCCTCGGCACCTGCACCTGCACCGACGTCATCCCCGCCCTGCAGACCGGATTCGCCACCTTCGCTCCTCGGCTCTACGGCGGTGTGGTGGACCTCGGCGTGGCCGGCTCGCGCAGGTCCGACTGACTCGTATGCCGCTAGGTCCCGGTCCCGACCCGCTCGCGCTGGGTCCGTACCGGTGCCGCACGGACGTCACGGGATCCGGGCCGCTTCCTCGGCGTCCAGGGCAAGGCCCACCTTGGTGGAGAGCGGACGAACCTCGATGAAGCAGGCCAGGATCAGGCCGACGACCACTACCGGGATGCCATACACGAAGATGGGCGGCAGCGCCTCGGCGAAGGCGCCGGCGATCAGGTGCTGCACGTCGACGGGGAGCGCCTTGAGCATCTCCGGCGTCAGCGAGCTGATACCTTCCGGAGCGCCCGACGCACCACCGCTCGCTGCCGCGATCTCGGCGAACTGCTCGGTCAGGCGGCTGATGAACAGGGACCCGAACAGGGCGATCCCGAGCGAGGCACCGATCTGCCGAAGGTAGTTCTGAGCGGAGGTGGCCGCGCCCAGCATGCGACGGGGCGCGCTGTTCTGGACGATCAGCGTGAGGTTCTGCATCGAGCACCCGATGCCGCTGCCGACCACCAGCATGCCGAGGCCGGTGTACCAGTACGGCGAGGTGTCGGTGATCCGAGAGAGGAGGAACAGTCCGACGATGGTGGTCGCCGCTCCGATGATCGGGTAGGCCTTGTACCGCCCCGTCGTGGAGATCAGGCGCCCTGTCACGATGGAGGTGGTGAGGATGCCGGCCGTCATCGGCAGCATCATCAGCCCGGACTCCGTGGCCGTGGCCCGGTTGACCATCTGCAGGTAGGTGGGCAGGTAGGCGATGGTCGCAAACATCGCCACACCCGTCGTCACGCCGACGATTGCGGGGAGGGTGAAGTTGCGGTCCTTGAACAGTGTGAGCGGGATGATCGGTTCGCCCGCCCGGCGCTCGACCACGATGAACAGTGCGACGGTCACGAGCACGAGCACGCCCAGACCGATGGTCACCGGGCTGTCCCAGGCGTAGGTGCTTCCGGCCCAGCTGGTGCCGAGCACGATCGCCGTGCTCGCGATGGCGAGCAGTGCCATCCCGAGGTAGTCGATCCGGGGACGGGGCCCGGTCGGCTTGTGGGCGTGCAGGGCGACGATGACCGTCACGAGCGCGAGGATCCCCAGCGGGAGGTTGATGTAGAAGATCCAGCGCCAGTCGACCTGGTCGGTGAAGTAGCCACCCAGCAGCGGTCCACCGACGGAGGCGATGCCGAAGACCCCACCCATCACGCCCATGTACTTGCCGCGGTCACGAGGGGAGACGATGTCCGCGATGATCGCCTGCGCGCCGATCATCAGGCCACCACCGCCGATGCCCTGGATGCCCCGGAAGGCGATGAGCTCCGGCATGTTCTGCGCGAGGCCGGACAGGATCGAGCCGATCAGGAACACGACGATGGCGAAGATGAACACCGGCTTGCGCCCGAAGAGGTCACCGGCCTTGCCGTAGATCGGCATCCCGATCGTCGATGCGAGGAGGTAGGCGGTGATGACCCACGAGATGTGTTCGAGCCCGTTGAGCTCACCGACGATCGTCGGCAGAGCGGTCGCGACGATGGTCTGGTCGAGTGCGGCGAGGAGCATCGCCAGCAGCAGCCCGATGAATGTCCAGACGAACTGCTTGCGGGTGGGCGCACCATCCGCGATGCCGGACGAGCCGGTGCGGGTGTCAGCGGTGGTCAAGAGAGCACTCCGAGTGGTGTGGATGTGACGGCGGCGGCCCAGCGATGCGGGCGGTGAGGGCTCACGAGGGTGCCGGGCCGTGGAGATCACAGAACGACCCTCGCGGTCGTCCTCGACCCTCCGTTCCCATCATGAAACGGAACGGTACCGTATCATAATGGCGATCGGCCCGACGTCGCCAGTGCAGGAGTGCACGAGCTGCACGGCGAGGTCTGACGCGGCTGACATCGGAACCTGGAGGTCTGGAGTGACATGCGAGCCGGAGGCGGTGGTTCCGCGAGGGCGGCCGCTGGACTCGAACCTGGACGAGGAGATCCTCAGCGCAACGCACGATCTGCTCGCCGAGGTCGGCTACGAGCGCCTGACCATGGAGGCCGTGGCGGCTCGTGCGGGAGTGGGCAAGGGCGCGATCTACCGCCGGTGGTCCTCGCGGGCTCAGCTCGTCGCCGCCGCGGTGGGCCGGCTCCGGGTGCGCAAGGACGTGCCGGATACCGGGACCCTGCGTGGTGACCTGGGGCAGATCGCCGCGGCCTGGTCGGAACCCAACAGCAAGCGGGACCGGGTGCTCGTCGGCCTGATCGCGGCGATCGCCTACGACGAGGACCTTCGCCGGATCCATCGCGAGACGTTCAGCGACCCGCGCAACAGTGCCGTGGCCACGGTGCTTGCGCGCGCCGTCGGACGCGGAGAGGTCCGAGCGGACCTCGACCTGGAGGTCGTCACCCGCACCCTGCCGGCCCTGGTCTTCTACCGGCTCGTCGTCGAGGGCCGACCCGCGGACCGGGCGTTCCTCGACCACGTCGTCGACCAGATGGTGCTCGTCCTGACGCATCCGCGCCCGGTAGGCGATCGGGCAGGATAGGGCTACCCGACGGCGTCCCGCACGTCGGTCACGACCCTCTCGTCGAGAGTCGCACGCACGCACGCGGCGGCGAGCCGGGGCAGGGTCTCCGGCTCGACGAGGCGCGCCAGGGCCGCGGACGAGTCGGGCAGCCCCAGGCTACGGGCGCCGACGAGAACCCGCTGGTCGAGGTACGGGGCGAGGTCCGGCCACACGCCCTGCACCTCGCGGCAGAAGATGTCCGATCCGGCCGGGCCGATGCCGGGGAACTCCTCCAGTCGTTTGCGCACGTCCGCCACCGAGTCGGCCGCGACCAGCAGGCGACGGAGGTCACCGTGGTAGGTCTGGAGCGCGAGCTCGGCGCCGTCGCCGAGCATGGTGGCGGTGCGCTCATCGAAGCGTCGGTATCCCGCCCGTCCCAGCGCCGCGACGCGGGCTCGGTGCTGCGATGCCCTCATCCTTTCGGGCGTGCCCAGGCCGGACGCCCAGAGTTCGGTCGCAGCGGCTACGGCCACGCCGGCCCGGATGCGCGCCGAGAGCAACGTGGTCAGGACCAGCAGGCGGTAGAGCGGGGCGGGGGTGTCCCGCAGCACGATGCCTGCCTGATCGGCGTAGGTCCTGCCGTGCCGGTCGAGCAGGACCTTGACGAGCCGCTCAGCCTTCCGGCCCGTGGTACGTCCGGTGCTCATGGTGTGGCGCTCCTTCAGGGGGTCCGAGCTCGCCGGCCAGGTTGCGTCGGGCGGTATTGCCCCACAGGGAGGCGGCTCGCTCGGTGTGGAAGAGGGGGTCGAGGTCCAGCAGTCGCCGGACGACGAGGGAGCGGCCCAACGTGAAGTCGGCGTCCGACACATGGGCGTAGTCCTGTCGCACCGCGGCCAGGTAGCGGGCGTAACCTCGCGGCTCGCGGCCGAGCACGGACAGGTCCGCGTCGCACAGCAGGCCTCCGTTGCGATCACTCGCAGCGGGGGAGTGCGTTGCGGTGAGCAGGACGAGCCTGACCACCTCGGCGATCGCCTCGCCGGGGAGCTCTGCGCCCGCCAGTCGGTCCCGAGCCAGGTCCGCGGAGTGCTGCTCGTCCTGGCCCGCGACACCGGCGTAGACCGCATCGTGGAACCACGCCGCCAGTGCCACCTCGCGTGGCGGCCGCTCGGGTGCCGTGAGCACGTCGAGGGCGTCCAGGCAAGCCAGCAGATGAGTGGCGTCGTGGTAGTGGCGGGGAGCCTCGGACCACAGCCCGAGCAGCTCGCGTCCGAGCTGCTCGTGCCGGGGGATGAGAGCCCGCCAGCGGATGAGCAGGGAGACCTCCAGGCGGTCGGCCCGTTCCTTGGACCTGACCCTCAGACCACTCGCACGGAGTCGCCGGACGAGCTCCCGAGCGCCGACCGGACGCGCTCCCTGCGTCACCAGGTCGTCGTAGCGGCGGGCCGGCACGTCGTAGTGGTCGCGGTCGAACGCCTGGGGCGGCAGCCCGGTCCGTGCCGCGAACGCGTGCAGCTCCGCCAGGGACGTGTCGGAGACGACGTGCGAGAACACGGTGCCGTGCGCCGGCCACATCGGCGGATCGATCAGGACAACCACCGGCTCAGCGTAGGCGGCGATCGTGACCCGGCGGCGAAGGTTCGGGTGGAGCTCCGCCGTCCGCTACCTGCCACCGCGTGCGTCGCCGCCAAAGCGTGCGTCGCCGCCAAAGCGTGCGTCGTAGCCCCGGCCGGTGCCGAGGGCTCGGCTTCCACGTCGGTCACCGCGCGAACATGCGGGTGGCCTGGCTCTCCACGTCCGCGTAGTGCCGGGCGCTCGCGTCCAGGGCCAGGGAGATCTGTTCGAGCGAGGCCTCCACCTGCTGCTGGGTGGCACGCCAGTCCACGATGAGGGAGCCGAACGCCGTCGACGCGCCGCCCTTCCACGAGCCCTGCAGGTTCGTCAGGTATCGCATCATGTTCGTCACCTCGGTGTTGATCACGGTGGCGGAGCTGCGTGCGTTCGCCCCGGCCTTCGCCACCTCGGCGCTGTCCACTTCAAAGCGGGTCATGTCTCCTCCTCGGGTCTCGCCACGCGTCTGCGTGGGACATACCCCGAGGTTAGGAGGGCTCGGGCGTGCCCCGTGCACTGCTGCCGGTGACCTGTGGATCGCGTCACCGCGGACCTGACCTGTGGACGAACCACGGAACCCCGGTGGCGAGGCCGAGGTCTCGTCCAGAGCCGTCCGCCGATACCCGGGGCAGCTACCGCCGACGAAGCAGCTGACGCCGTGATGGTCGCTACTTGCGGGGCGGTCGCGACATCGTGCCGGTAGGGGAGGGCCGGCGCCGGGGCTCGGGGAAGCGCGGGGGTCGACTCATGCTGGAGTCCTCGAGCGAGGTTCGCGGTGCCGGGACGCGGGTCGGTCCTGCACCATCGGGTGTGCCGTCCGGCGATCCGGGGCCGGACGAACCGGACCCCGCGGTGCCGTCGGAGGCGGATGCCGCGCCAGGCTCAGCGCCGTCGGACGCGTCGGCGGCGTCGTCCTCGAACGAGCTCGGCACGGCCTCGGTGCGGTCGGGCAGGGTGTGCAGCTCGTGGGTGAGCCGGGCGAGCTCGGCGGTGAGGTTCTCGTGGGCGGCGTCCTCCCAGGCCTGGCCGAGCGGGCTCCGGAAGAGGTGGGTACGCGCGAGCAGCCTGGTGACGATGGCCAGGCGCGCCTCGACGTAGTCGCGCTGGGGGATGTGCCCGTACTCCTCGCGGACCTCACGGCGGTAGGCCTCGTAGCGCTGCGGTTCGGCCGCCAGCCCGCCGAGGTCCGCGTCGCACAGGGCCTGGGCGTCCATGTCGCCCTCCGGTGCGACGTGCCGGGACAGGCCCGCGATGAGGTCGGCGATGCGGTTGACGAACTTCTCGGGCACACCGAGCTCGGTGAGCTCGGTGCGGGCGAGGGCCGCGGAGGCGTGCTCGTCGACACCACCCCGGTGCGCGTAGGCCCGCCGGGCGGCTGCGTCGAAGATCGCGCCGTGGTACCAGGCAGCGAGCCGGACGACGTCGGGGTGGTGGGTCTCCCCAGCGAGCTCGTCCACGCGGGCGAGGACGCCGATGAGTCGTCGCAGGTTGTGGTGGACCCGGTCGGTCTGCGTCCACCGCTCGATCAGCCGCTCACCGTACGCCTCGATCTGCTCGCGGGGAGCCGTCGCCCCTGCGGCCTCGACACTCCTCCGCCACGCGGACAACAACCACTGCGGTGCGTCTGTGACGCCCATT
>JAENWO010000219.1 GCA_016649925.1 Actinomycetales bacterium | reverse complement strand
GTCCTGGATCGTGCCGGGCACGCTCCGCCCCGACGAGCTGTATCACCACACCGGTCTCGCGGTCCCGGACGAGGCGCCGTACGAGACGCTCGGCGGGCTGGTCATGACGTCCCTGGGTCGGCTGCCCGCCGTGGGCGACGAGGTGGCCGTCCCGGGTGTGCTCCTGCGCGTCGAGGTGATGGACGGTCGTCGCGTGGACGCCTTGCGCGTGGGGGCCACCGAGATCCCGGACGACGGCGGTGAGGCCACGTGAGCGCCGGCGCCGCCCTGCTCCTCGGCCTGTTCCTGCTCGTGGGGAACGCCTTCTTCGTCGGGGCCGAGTTCGCGATCATGTCGGCACGGCGGGCCCAGATGGAACCGCTCGCCGAGGAGGGCTCCCGTGCGGCGAAGACCGTGCTCTGGGCGATGGAGCACGTCTCCCTCATGCTGGCGTGCGCGCAGCTCGGCATCACCATCTGCTCCACCGGGATCGGCGCGGTGGCCGAGCCGGCGATCGCCCGCCTGGTCGAGGGGCCGATGGTCTCCCTCGGGCTGCCGGCGCAGGCCTCGCACGCCGTGGGCTTCACCGTCGCCCTCGCGATCGTCGTGTACCTGCACGTGGTGGTGGGGGAGATGGTGCCCAAGAACCTCGCCGTCGCCGCCCCCGAGCGTGCGGCCCTGTGGTTCGGTCCGCCGCTCGTCTGGCTGTCTCGCGTCCTCTCCCCGATCATCCGGGCGCTGAACTGGACGGCGAACGTCATGCTGCACCTCGTCGGCGTCGAGTCCAGGGACGAGGTCAGCTCCACGTTCACGGCCGAGGAGGTCGCCTCGATCGTGCAGCGTTCGCAGGCGGAGGGCCTGCTCGACGACGAGCTTGGGCTGCTCAGCGGTGCCATCGAGTTCTCCGAGGCGACCGCCGGCAGCGTCATGGTGGGCCTCGACGCCCTGACCGTCCTCTCGCGCAGCTGCACGCCGGACGACGTCGAGCACGCCGTCGCCCGGACCGGCTTCTCGCGTTTCCCGGTCAGCGACGACGACGGCTCGATCCTCGGCTACCTGCACATCAAGGACGTCCTCTACGCCGAGACGCTCGAGCAGAGGGCCGCACCCGTCGAGTCCTGGCGGATCCGGCCGCTGGCCGTTACCCGCGCCGGGGACGAGATCGAGGACGTCCTCGCGGCGATGCAGCGCACCGGCGCGCACCTGGCACGCGTCGTCGACGAGCCGGCGCCGGGTCCGGGGCAGGGGCAGGGGCAGGCCGTAGCGACGGGTGCGGCGCCACAGGCGGCGACCGAGCCCGCCGACAACGGTGCCGGCGTCGTCTTCCTCGAGGACATCCTGGAAGAGCTCGTGGGCGAGGTGCGGGACTCGATGCAGCGGGCGCAGCAGCGGTGAGATCGGGTGGGTTTGCCCACACGAGGTGGACCTTGCCGCGGATCGTCCGTTACTCTTTCGTTATTCGTTCGTTATTCGTTCGGCGCGCACGGTCATCCGATGACGGCGTGACGCCGGATCTTCCCCGGCAAGTTGTCCTTGTCGAGTCGCGCTGTGTTCCCGTTTCTGTTCCTCCGGAGGTCGTGTGAGTTCTCAGCGTGCAGTGTCCGCTGACGCACCCGTCACCCGTCGGCAGCTGCGTGAGCAGGCGCAGGCGTCGCAGGCGCGTTCCGCCGTCCTCGGTCGTCAGCGGAGGTCCGCCGCCCCCGAGGGTGCACAGAGCCCCTCGAGGCGCGAGGTCGCGACCTCCGTCACCCGCGAGCGCAGCGCGCCGGTCAACCACGACGCGTCGCGCGCGGTCAAGCCAAGGGCCAGTCGGCACCAGTGGGTGCCCCGGCTCGCCCTGCTGGGCACGCTCGCGATCGTCACCACCGTCGTCCCCCTGACCGGTGCGGCACTGCCGGAGTCGGCGGCGGAGCAGTCCCAGTCCGTCAACCTCGCCACTGTCAGCGCGCTCGACGTGCTCGCCGGCGCAGCGACGATGGCGGGCACGGACACCGCGACCGCGCTCACCGCCGACCCCCTTGCCACCTCGCGAGCGCTCGTGAACGCGAGCCGCAGTGTGGGCGACCGCGAGGCGCTGACCTGCGGAACGCTGGCGTACGAGGCGAACGGCGTGGTAGCGGCTGAGACCTCGACCACGCCGATCGAGCTGGTCCAGCCTCTCGCTGCGGGCTCCGACCGGGTCACGTCGCCCTACGGCTACCGGATCCACCCGATCTACGGGGCCTACTCCGAGCACACCGGAGTCGACCTCGCCGCTCGTGCCGGCACACCGATCCACGCGGTCGCGGACGGCATCGTCACCTACGCCGGTCCTGGCAAAGATGGCCGCAGCGGCATGCTCGTCGTCATCAAGCACACCATCGACGGTGCGCCTGTGTGGACCTGGTACATCCACATGTACCCGAACGGTGTCTACGTCACCGAGGGCGACCAGGTCTCCGCGGGCGACGTCATCGGCGACGTCGGTTCCTACGGCAACTCCACCGGCCCGCACCTGCACCTCGAGGTGCACGTCGACGAGAAGCTCACCACGGTGGACCCGGTCGCCTGGCTCGCGAACAACGACGCTGCCCCGCTGACCGCGGAGAACCTCGCCTGCGCCGCAGGCTGAGAAGTCTCGCCGCTCAGTACAGTCCGAGCCCCCACCGCACCGTCTGCTCGTCGCCCGGGTGCAGCCGGATCAGCCGGTCGCCGGTGCGGAAGGCGTCGGCCACGCACGTCATCGGCTCCGCGGCCAGACCGGTGCGCTGGGCAGCGACCGCCGCCACCTCGTCGCCGGTGCACACCTGCCAGCAGGTGAGCGAGCCGTCCATCCACACCGCCGCCGTCCGACCGTCCGTTCCGCGCAACCGCAACCAGGACAGGCCCTCGTCGTCGAAGGTCGCACCGACGAACGCGTCGTCCAGGGCGGTGCGGCCGAGCCGGCGCCCGGCACGGAAGTCGAACTCGTCGGGAAGGTCCGCGATGCCGGTGGGCAGCAGCCGGTCGTCGGTGGGGATCCACGCCGTGGCGTCCAGCTGCAGCTCGCAGTCGTCGAGGGAACCCGCGCCCGGCGAGAGCCACGGGTGGAAGCCGACGCCGTAGGGCGCGTCCACCGCGCCGATGTTCCTCGTGGTGACCTCGACGGTGAGCCCGTGGTCGAGGAGTGCATACCGGATCCGGGCCGAGATCTGGAACGGGTAACCCGGTGTGGCCGGCGGTTCGACGGCCAGCACGACGGCGGACGCCGACTGCTCGACGACGCCCCACCGCTGCCAGCACACCAGGCCGTGGATCGCAGTGCTGCGCTCCGGCTCGGTGAGGGGCAGGTGCAGGTCCTCGCCGTCCCAGGTGTACTCACCGTCCCGGATGCGGTTCGGCCAGGGCAGCAGGACGGCGCCGTTGGAGGCGGGGGGCAGCTCGTCGGCGCCGAAGCCGACGATGACGTCGCGGTCACCGACGCGGTAGGACCGCAGCGACGCCCCGACCTCGGTGACGACGGCGGCGGCGTCGCCCAGGCGGATCTCGAACTGGCGGCCGGAGGGGGAAGGGGTGCTCACGATCTTCACCCTACCGAGCGGCGGGGCTTTCGGGTGGGGTCCGGATCGGGCAAAGATGTGCCCCCGACTGGATTCGAACCAGCGACCTTCTGCTCCGGAGGCAGACGCTCTATCCACTGAGCTACAGGGGCGTTTCGCCGCTGCGCGAGCCTACCAGCACGGAGCGGGCACGATCGCACCGGGGAGTTCTGCCCATGAACGGTGGGTGCACCTCGCGAGGTCTGCCTCTACGCTGGGCCGCGCCCTTCCGAACGAGAGCACTACGGACAGCAAGCAGGGAGTTGACATGAGCCAGACACCACCGCAGGACCCCCACTCGGTGCCCGCAGCGGGTTCCGGTGGCGAGGGCCCGAACCCCGCAAGCACCCCCGAGACGCCCGTTGCCGACCAGCAGGGCAACGGCGACCAACCCACCTATGGCGACCAGCCGACCCAGGGCTTCGGCCAGGCATCCGCCCCCCAGGGCGGGTACGGCCAGCCGCAGGGCTCCGCCCCCCAGGGCGGGTACGGCCAGCCGCAGGGCTCCGCCCCCCAGGGCGGCTACGGCCAGGCCTCGGTCCCGGAGGGCGGTTACCCACAGGCCGGCGGAACGCCGGCAGCCGGGTACGGCGCACAGCAGCCCGGGTACGGCGCGGCTCCCGCTGGAGGCTACGGGCAGCAGCCCCCCGCAGGCGGCTACGGTGGCCCGGGCTACGGCGGTCCCGCGGGCCCCGGTGGCCCGGGCTACGGCGGTCCCGCGGGCCCCGGCGCCCCGAAGAAGAACACCGGCGTCATCATCGGCGCGGTAGTGGGTGGCCTCGTACTCCTCGCGCTGCTCGTGTTCGGTGCCATCCAGCTCTTCGGCGACGGCGGCGGCGACCCGACGGCCGCGCCGACCAGCACGACGGCCACCCAGGAGCCCAGCTCTACGCCGAGCGACGAGCCGACCACGGACGAGCCGACCACGGACCCTCCGTCCGACGAGCCGACCGATGTCGCCGGGGGTGACCTGTTCGCGGCGCTCGACGGCCAGGTGCAGACGGTCACCGGCAGCGACAGCGGCACCACCTGGGTGATCGACTCCGCCGGTTGGCAGGACGTGATCTCGGAGCACCCCGACGCGCTGGAGGCCTACCAGGCGAACTTCTCCGACGGTACCGACGAGGTCACGATGCGTGCGGTGGCCTTCAACACCGAGGAAGAGGCCGGTGCCTACGCCGATACGGCCCGCGCCCAGTACGGCGAGCCGACCTACACCGGTGACGTCTGGGAGGACGGTCGCGGCCAGCGCTACGACTACGACGACGGCACCCAGACCCGCATGTTCTGGTTCGACGAGGCTGCGGTGGCCTACGAGATCCTCGGCCCGTCGGCCGAGCAGGCCACGTTCGACTTCTACCTCGGACTGCCGGTCTGAGTGGTAGCACGGCGCACCGCTGAGGGCGGTGCCGGTGAGCGATCACCGGCACCGCCCTCTTCGTTACTCTCTCCTGTGTGTGGCAGGAGCGGGTGGAGGCACTGGTCGACGGCGCACTCACCCGTGCCCTCGACCGGCTCGGTGTGGCCG
>JAENWO010000107.1 GCA_016649925.1 Actinomycetales bacterium | reverse complement strand
CGTATTCAAACGCCTCATCCCCTTCCTGCTCCTCATGTACATCATCGCGTTCCTGGACCGGAGCAACCTCTCCTTCGCAAAGGCGGAGTTCGCGGTCAACAACGGAATCAGCGCCTCGGCGTACGCATTGGGGGCGGGCCTGTTCTTCGCCGGCTACGCACTCTTCGAGATCCCCAGCAACATCATGCTGCACAAGGTCGGAGCCAGCTGGTGGTTTGCCCGGATCATGGTGAGCTGGGGCATCGTCTCGGCGCTCTTCATGTTCGTCTCCGGGCCGACAAGCTTCTACGTGCTGCGCGTCCTCCTCGGCATCACCGAGGCCGGATTCTTCCCGGGTGTGATCCTCTTCCTCACCTACTGGGTGCCAGGCCGTCACCTCAACCGAGCCCGCGGCATCTTCTACATGGGCATCGCCCTCGCCGGCATCATCGGCAACCCGCTCTCCGGAAGCCTCCTCGAGCTCAACGGCTTCGCAGGCCTTCGCGGCACGCAGTGGATGTTCCTCGTCGAGGGGGTGCTCGCTATCGTCGTCGGCGTCTGGGCATACTTCTACCTCACCGACCGCCCCGAGCAGGCTGACTGGATGGACCCGGCTCAGCGCGAGGCGCTCTGCCAGACCCTCAACGCCGAGAACACGGCCAAGCACACCGGGCAGGGTCCCCGCAGCGTCTGGGCGTCACTAGCGAACTTCCGTGTCTGGTACTTCGCGCTGGTCTACTTCTGCATCCAGGTCGCCGTCTATGGCGTGACGTTCTTCCTGCCGACCCAGGTCGTCGCCATCACGGGACAGACGCTTGGCTTTGAGGCATCCCTGGTCACGGCCATCCCGTGGATCTTCGGCCTTGTCTCGGTGGCGTTCTTCCCCGGCCTCGCCGACCGGACCCGTCAGCACCGGATGATCGGCATCGGCCTTCTCCTGGTCACGGCCTTTGGCATCTGGCTCTCCGGCGTGATGAGCGGGACCCCCGTCGTCGCCATCGCGGGCCTCTCGCTGGCGGCGATCGGCTTTGTGGGGATGCAGCCGATCTTCTGGGCGCTACCCACGGAGTACATGACCGGGTTCGCTGCGGCAGCAGGCATCGGCCTGATCAACTCCCTCGGCAACCTCGGCGGCTTCCTCGCCCCGAACATGCGGGACTTCTTCGATGAGCATGTGGGCGGCAACGCAGGCCTCAACTCTCTGGCCGTCGGGGCCGTTGTCGGCGCGATCCTTTGGGGTCTCACGGGGTTCTTCAAGAAGGCGAACGAGATCGAGGAAGGGCGTCTCGACGAGGTGGACGCGCGGTAGAGCTCGGCGCCCAAGAGGCGTCACCACCACACGGTGGCGGGGCGGTCGTCGTCGCACGGCCGCCCCTTCGGCCCATTACCCCAGATCTCAAAGGAGTTGTCGTGGGTATCTCGATCGACACGTTGCTACAAGGGCTGCCGAAGGGCCCTGAGGTCCCAGCGCACATCGTCGCCGCTCTGGCTGAAAGCTCAGATCGCGTCCTGGTCGTCCTGGACGACGACCCCACCGGGACGCAGTCGGTCGCCGACCTCCCGGTCCTGATGAGCTGGTCGCCCGGCTCGTTGGAGTGGGCGCTCCGCCAGGGCAAGCCCGCGATATACGTCATGACGAACTCCCGCAGCCTCGCGCCTGAAGATGCCGCGGAGCGCAACCGTCAGGTTGCCAGGAGCACCTTCGCGGCCGCCGCGAAGGTGGGAATCAACGTCGACTTCGTCTCCCGGTCCGACTCCACCCTGCGTGGGCACTTCCCCCTGGAGACCAACGTTCTCGCCGAGGAGATCCTCTCCCATACCGGCGCTGAGGTCGACGGGGTCATCATCGTGCCGGCCTTCGGCGACGCGGGGCGGATCACCGTGGGTGCTGTTCACTACGCAGGATCGGAAACCGATGGATACACGCCCGCCGGCGAGACCGAGTTTGCCGGGGACGCCACCTTCGGATATCAATCGTCGGACCTGCGCGACTGGGTGGAAGAGAAGACCGCGGGGCAGGTTCTCGCAGCCGACGTGGTCAGCATCGATCTGGCCACGCTGCGCACCAACCACGAGAAGGCCGTGGCACTGCTGCGTGGCCTGTCGAAGGCGCAGCCGGCAGTGGTTGACATCGTCGAGGAGAACGACCTGCGTCTGCTCGCACTGGCCCTTGACGAGGCCGAGCGGGCTGGGTCACGACTGCTCTATCGGGTCGGACCTCCCTTCGTCCGGGCTCTCATCGGCCAGGAACCTCACCCGCCGCTGGAGGCGGACGACCTCTCCGCGATCCGAGCAGGCGGACTGGCCGATAATGCGGTGGGCGGTCTGATCGTGGTCGGGTCGCACGTCGCGATGACCACCAGACAGCTCGACACCCTTGTCGATCGGATGTCACCGGTGGAGCTCGAGATCGACGTGGCGACGGTCCTGGGTGACAGTCCCGAGGGACATCTGGCCGAGGTTGCCGAGAAGGCCGTCGCGGCACTGCCCTACGGAAACGTCGTCGTCCAAACGAGCCGCGGTCTCGTCACCGGGTCGGACGCCGGTGACTCCCTTGCCGTCTCCCGCCAGGTCTCCACAGCAGTGGTGGAGGTCGTCCGCCGGATTCTGGCTGAGTGCCCACCACGATTCGTCGTCGCCAAGGGAGGAATCACCTCCTCGGATGTAGCCAGTCGCGGACTGGACATCGAGCGAGCCGTGGTTCGCGGGCCCATGCTGCCCGGGATCGTGTCGCTGTGGGAGCCCATGGACGGCCCGGCCCGAGGGATCCCCTACATCGTCTTCGCCGGCAATGTCGGCGGCCCAAGCTCGCTTGCTGACGTCGTTGAAAAGCTTTCACGCTGAGACCGGACTAACCCCCCTAGAAGGAGAAACACGTGACCCCCACAATCGCCGTGCTCGGACTCGGCGCCATGGGCCTGCCCATGGCGCGCCACCTTGCTCAGTCCTTCACGATCCGAAGTTATGACATCGACGCTTCGCGCTGCTCCGCCGCCGCGGACTTCTCGACGGCCTGCGGCAGCGCAAAGGAAGCTGCCACTGGTGCCGACATCGTCCTTCTCGCCGTGCGCAACCGCGATCAGCTCGCCGAGGTTCTATGGGGCTCCGATGGCGTGGTTCCGGTCCTGGTTCCAGGTTCTGTCATCCTGCTCACCTCCACCGTCGGGATCGACGTGGTGCGCGATGTCGCCCATCAGCTCATCAATCAAGAGATGCTCCTGGTGGACGCTCCGGTGTCGGGCGGACCGGTCCGCGCCGGCTGCGGTGACCTCCTCGTCACCGTTGGCGCAGATGACACCGCCTACGGGAAGGCTCTGCCGGTCCTGGAGGCAATGGCTTCGACGCTGAAACGGGTCGGCCCGCGCCCCGGAGATGGTCAGTGCATGAAGACGGTGAACCAGCTCCTGTGCGGGGTCCACATCGCCGCAGCCGCCGAGGCCTTGGCGCTGGCCCGGGCTTTGGGCCTTGACCCGGCAGCTGCGCTCGAGATCCTCGGCGCGGGTGCTGCCGCTTCATTCATGCTGGGTGATCGCGGCCCGCGCATGCTGAAGGCCTACGACGAGGGTGGAGCAGAGGTCCTCAGCCGGCTGGACATCTTCGTCAAGGACATGGGCATCGTGACGACCGCCGCGCGCGGCGTAGGCGTCTCAACGCCCCTCGCCGCTGCTGCCGAGCAGGTCTACCTCATGGGCCAGGCCCACGGGATGTCTGCTCGCGACGACTCCAGCGTCATCACAGTGCTCGCTCCCACGGTGTCCTGAGACATGACGGTGGCAGGCCGTCGAACCACTTCGGAAAGGAACCAATGACATGAAGGCACTCGTCATGCAGGGCCCGTGGGTTGGTGGCGCGGTCGCGGACCAGGACGACCTGCACCTGTTGCTGGCCGAACACGCCGTACCACAGGCAGGACAGGACCGCGGCCTGCACGGTGGCGGTGGTCCCGTAGCGGTGCACGGTGGTCGTGGTGAAGGTGGCGGTGGTGGCCAGGTCGGCCAGTGGGCCCGGCTTGTCGCCCTTGCGCCGAGGCCGCCCACGTTTGCCGGTCCGCGGTGGGGCCAGGGCGTAAAGGGCGGCGTTGCTGCGTAGCCGGGTGGTCGGGGGTGATGGTGGCGGGCAGGTCGCGCAGCGCCTTGCCCGCATAGGCGGAGTCGGCGACCACCTGCACGGCTCGCCCGGCCACCGTGGTGGCCAGGCGTTCGACGAGGCGGCGGGCCAGGGCCAGCCGGGAGGCGCTGTCGGTTCCCTTGCGCACCAGGGCGAAACCCACCGGCAACGCGAGTGGGCGGTCCAGGAACGCCAGCCTGACCACGATCGCGGCGATCACCCAGTTGTTGCCGTACCCGACCTTGCGCCCGCCGGGGGCCGACCCGTCATGGAACCAGGACGCGGCGTGCACCTTCGGTCCGCGGCGGTGGAACAGGGTGTCGTCGATCGCCACCAGCACCGGTTCACCGGCCGGTACCAGGCGGTCGACGACCAACCTGGTCAGGACCGCGCTGAGCTCCGGCACCGACCAGCGGGCGGCCGAGAAGAACCGGTGCGCCCGGTGATGGGACCACACCCGCGACAGCCGCGCCCCGACCAGCATCCCCGCACACCGTGCGCCGGCCGGTCTGGGCCAAGAACCCGCTGGTCAGTGCGCGGAACACCACGAAGCCCGGGCCGGTGAAGCAGGCCCGGAACTCCCCCAGCGGGCCCACCAGCGACGGCGGTGCGGGTAGGTTCCCCGGCTGGGGCGTCGGCGTGCCCGCATGGGGAAGACATGCGCCGGCGCCCCCCTTGGGCTCTGAGCTGGTGGACGCGGACGCTTCAGGCTCTGACCGTGGCAGGACGTGACGCCGCCGAGGGGAAGACATGACACCACGTTCGTCACACCAGTCACACCAGTCACGCAGCCGCGCCGACGACCACCCGGCCACGATGACCATCGAGAACAGCCCCACCCGCGCCTCGACCAGGCACCAACCCCCGGACAGCACTCGACGGCAAAAGTGCGAAAGTCGAGCCTCACGTAACCGCCGGGAAACAACGCAGTGATCGGATCATCTCCCGACCCCGCGACGGTAGGTTGTCACCTATCGCGCGGTTCCCCCGAGTTCCACCGATCGAGAAGAGAACGACCATGACTCGACCCAGGCCCACCTCCCGGAGCCCACGCCGCCGGTTCATCTCCGTCGCCGGCCTCGTGACGGCGGCCTCACTGGTCCTCGCCGCGTGCGGCGGCAACACCGGGGATGCGCCCACGGGTGCCGCCACCGGTGGCGGTAGCGACCGGCCCTTCGTGTTCGGCGCGTTCGCCACGCCGCTCGAGGAGCCCTGGGACGGCGCGATCCACGCCGCCCTCGAGAGTGCGGCCGAGGACGGGCTGATCTTGTACGAGTACGTGGACAACCTGCGCACCGCGGACGAGATGGAGCGCGCACTGCGCGACATCATCGCGAGCGAGGACCCGGACATCATCATCGGCGACGCGTTCGCCGCCGAGGAGGTTGTGCGCGTCGTCGCCACCGACTTCCCCGACACCGCCTTCGCGTTCGGATCCGGGGGGACCGAACAGGCCCCGAACTTCAGCGTGTTCGACAACTGGATGCAGGACCCCGCCTACCTCGCCGGCATGCTGGCGGGCGGCCTCACCGAGACCGGCACGATCGGCGTCGTCGGCGCCATGCCGATCCCGGAGGTCAACCGCATCGTCAACGGCTTCATCGCCGGGGTGCAGGAGACGAACCCGTCGGCGACCGTCACCGTGTCCTTCATCAACTCCTTCTTCGACCCGGCCGCGGCCAAGCAGGCCGCGGAGGCGGCGATCGCGAACGGTGCGGACGTGCTGTTCGCCGAGCGGGACGGCGTCATCGCGGCCGCGGCGGAGAACACCCTGCCCGTGTTCGGGATGATGGTGGACCAGCAGGAGCAGGCGCCCGAGTACGTCGTGTCCTCCCTGCTGTGGAACATGCGGCCGACGGTCGAGGCCGTCGTCGAGGACGTCGTGGCCGGGCAGTTCGAGGCGAGCAACCTCGCGGAGTACTCCTTCCTCGTCAACGGCGGCAGCTCCCTCGCGCCGATCAACACCGGCACGGCGTTCGAGATCCCGGCCGACCTCGTCGTGCTCGTCGAGACCCGCCAGGCGGAGATGCTCGACGGTACGTTCGAGACGCCGATCAACGAGGAGGCTCCGGCCGGATCGACGACGATCGGCGAGGAGTGACGCCAGGCACCGCGGGGGCGGCCGACACCGCCCCCGCACCGCCGCTCGCCGAGCTCGTCGGCATCACGAAGACGTTCGGCGCGCTCGTCGCGAACGACGCGATCGACCTCGAGGTCCAACCCGGTGAGGTGCACGCGCTCCTCGGCGAGAACGGCGCCGGCAAGAGCACCCTCACCCGCATCCTGTACGGGCTCAGCCGGCCGGACTCCGGCGAGATCCGCATCGACGGCCGGCCCACCCCGATGTCCTCCCCGGCGGACGCGCTGGCGGCCGGCATCGGCATGGTCACGCAGGAGTTCTCCCTCGTCGAGACGATGACGGTCACGGAGAACCTGATGCTCGCCGGCGTGGGACTCGGTCGCGTGGACCGGGCGGCGGCCCGCGTCCGTGTGCTCGAGGCCGCCCAACGCATCGGGGTCACGATCGACCCGGACGCCGTCGTCGGCGGGCTCTCGGTGGGGGAGCGGCAGCGCGTGGAGATCGTCAAGGCGCTCTTCCACGACTGCCGCCTGCTGATCCTCGACGAACCCACGGCGGTGCTCGTGCCGCAGGACGTCGAGGTGCTGTTCGGTTCGATCCGTCGGCTCACCGCCGCTGGTCTGGGCGTCATCTTCATCTCGCACAAGCTGCACGAGGTCGTCGAGATCGCGGACCGCGTGAGCATCCTGCGCCGCGGCCGGATCGTCGCCAGTGTGCCCGCCGAGGGCCTGGCGCCGCGGCAGATCGCCGCGATGATGGTCGGCGCGGAGGCGGCCACGCCCGAGGACGAGGTCGAGGCGGACGCCCTCGCCACGAGCATCGGCCTCGAGACGACGACGGCGGAGCCCGCCGAGCCTTCCGACTCACCCGGGGCGGTGGTCGAATCTTCGCCGGAGGCTGCCGCCTCCGCCCTGGAGATCCGCGACCTCACGCTTGCCGGGCCCGCCCGCCCCCTGCTCGACGGGGTCACCCTCGCCGTCGGCGCCGGGGAGATCGTCGGTGTCGCCGGGGTGTCGGGCAACGGTCAGACCGAGCTCGTCAGCGTGCTGTGCGGGATGACGCCCGCGACCAGCGGGACGGTGCAAGTGGCCGGCACGGACATCACCGCGCTCGACGTCACGAGTCGGATCCGCGCCGGGCTCGGCCGCCTCACCGAGGATCGCCGCGGCAGCGTGGTCCCGCACCTGACCGTCGAGCAGAACCTCGTCCTGGAGGACCTCGACGACTTCCGGCGTGGCCCATTCGTCAGCCGCCGCCGGGTCCGCGAGCACGTGCGTGCGCTGATGGAGCGCTTCGACATCCGCGCGGACCCGCACGACGAGATCCGCAGCCTCTCCGGCGGCAACATGCAGAAGGTGCTGCTGGCCCGGGCGATCGCGCGCAACCCCCGGGCACTGGTGGCGTCCCAGCCCACACGTGGGCTCGACGTCGGTGCCTGCGAGTACGTCTACTCCCAGCTGCGGGCGCTGCGCGCGGACGGCGCCGGCGTGCTGCTCGTCTCGGAGGACCTGGACGAGCTGCTCGGCCTCTGCGACCGGATCGTGGTGCTCTACT
>JAENWO010000379.1 GCA_016649925.1 Actinomycetales bacterium | reverse complement strand
TTCCAGAACTACGCGCTGTTTCCCCATATGAGCGCGAAAAAGAACATCCGTTTTGGCCTTGAGATGCGCAAGGTGCCCGCCGCCGACCAGGCGCGCCGCGTCGATGCCGCCGTGGGGCTGGTGCGACTGCAGCAGCACGCCGACAAGCTCCCCGGCCAGCTTTCAGGCGGCCAGCAGCAGCGGGTCGCCATTGCCCGCGCCATCGTCATCGAGCCGCCGCTGGTCCTGATGGACGAGCCGCTGTCCAACCTCGACGCGAAGCTCCGCCTGGAGATGCGCACGGAGATCCGCCGCCTGCACCAGACCCTGGGGCTGACGACGATCTACGTCACGCACGACCAGGAGGAGGCCCTGTCCATGGCGGACCGCCTCGTGGTCCTGCGCGAGGGCCGGGTGCAGCAGATCGGGACGCCCGAGGAGCTGCACAACTCGCCGGTGAACTGGCATGTGGCGGACTTCATGGGCTACCGCAACATCACCGACGTGACGGTGGCCTCTGCCACCGGTGGGCGGGTCGTCGTCGACAACGCCGACCTGCACCTGAGGGCCACCGCGGTGGAGGACGTCGCCGCCGGGGAGACGGCCCGGCTCGCGATCCGTCCCGAGGACTTCCGCATCGTCGAGCCCGGGGGCGAACCGCTCGGGAGCAACACGGTCAAGGCGCAAGTGGCGGTCGTGGAGTACCACGGCCGGGAGTTCTCGGTGGGCGTGACCACACCGAGCGGGGCGACGCTGCACGTGCGCAGCGACTACCCGCCCACGCCCGGCGACCAGGTCACGCTCACGGTGGACCCCGCCCGTGCGCTCGTGTTCCGGCTCTCGATCGACGAGCTCCACGCCCTCTCCCCGGAGGAGCAGGAGCTGGCGGAGGTCAGGCAATGAGCGGCACCCGAGGAGGTGAGCGCAGCACGGCCAGCCTGCGCCACCGGCTCGCCGAGCGGGGCATCGACAAGGGGCTGCTGCTGCTCCTGCCCGCCGTGGTCTTCGCCCTGGCCATGTTCATCTACCCGTTCTCCTACGGCATCGGCCTCACGTTCCAGCCGACGGCGTTGATCCAGGAGAGATGGGGCGGCGGGGTCTTCGCGAACTACGTCTCGTTCTTCTCCGACCCGTTCGTCTTCGACTCGGTCTGGATCACCATGCGGCTGGCGCTGCCGGCGGCGCTCTTCAACGTCCTGGCGGCGATCCCGGTGGCGTTCAAGCTGCGGGGCAAGTTCCGCGGCAAGAGGTTCCTCACGACGCTGCTCGTGCTGCCGATCACGCTCGGCACCGTGCTCACCGCGCAGGGCCTGCTGATCTTCGCCGGACGCCAGGGCTGGCTCAACCGGTTCCTGCTGGAGATCGGCCTCATCGACTCCCCGCTGACCCTGGTGATGAACTACACCGGCGTGTTCCTGTCGCTGGTGATCTCGGGCTTCCCGTTCTCGTTCCTGCTCATCTCCTCGTACCTGTCCGGCATCGACCCCTCCCTCGAGGCGGCCGCGACGACGCTCGGGGCGAGCTGGTCCCAGCGGTTCCGGCGGATCATCCTGCCGCTGCTCGCGCCGGGACTCGCGACGACGTTCATCCTCACCTTCGTCCTCGCGTTCAGCGTGTTCCCCTCCGCCCGCCTGGTCGGTGACGCGACGGGGGACACCCGCGTGATGGCGTTGATGGCGTACCGCGCCTTCGGTGAGCAGATCGACTACCCGATGGCTTCGACCATCGCGGTCATGATGGGGGTGGTGGAGCTCGTGATCATCGCGCTGGTCCTGTTGTGGCGGTCCACGCTCTACAAGGGCTCGACCGGGGGGAAGGGCTGATGGCCGCCGTCGATGCAGCACCGGTCGGCGCACCGACCAACGGACGCCCGCGCCGTCGCAGCCTGACGGCCGCACCGACCACGTGGCTGGTGTGGGCGCTGGTCGCGGCGTTCTTCGTGTTCCTCGTGGGCATCCTCGTCTCGGTGGTGGTCGACTCCTTCGGCAAGCAGTGGTTCGATACGTGGCTCCCCGTCGAGGCCACGAGCCAGTGGTACACGAACGCGTGGGAGCGGTTCGACCTTACGCACGTGATCGGCGTGACCGTCGGGGTCGCGGTGACCGTGGTGGTCATCTCCGTGCTCATCGGAGTGCCGGCGGCGTACATGCTGGCCCGGCGGAACTTCCCCGGCAAGAACCTCGTCATCCTGCTGTTCCTGCTGCCGATCATCGTGCCGCCGATCACGTACGGCATCCCGCTCGCCACCGTGATGTACAACGTGGGCCTCGGGCGCACGCTGACTGCGGTCATCCTCGTCAACCTCGTGCCGTCGGTGCCGTTCGTCATCATGACGATGACGCCGTTCATCGAGCAGATCAACCCGGCGATCGAGAATGCGGCCAGGATGTGCGGGGCGACGATGAAGGACGTCTTCGTGCGCATCCTCGCGCCGCTGCTGGTGCCGGGCATCCTCGCCGCGGCGATCCTCGTGCTGGTGCGGACGGTAGGGATGTTCGAGCTGACGTTCCTCGTCTCGGGTCCGCCGACCGATACCCTCGTGGTCGCGATCTATCGGGCCATGACGTCGGCCGGGGGTGGTGAGGCACGCCAGCTGGTCTCGGCGATGGCGGTGCTCTACACCACGACCATGCTCATCATCCTCATCGTCGCTCTGCGCTACATCAACCCGGCCCAGCTCGTGGCCCAGGTCCGGGACGCTCGCGAGGACTGAGCGCCGGACGAGCGGGCCGTCAGCCCTCCGCCAACGCCGTCCGCAGCCGTTCCGCGTACCGGGCGGCCTCCGCCTCGTCGGCGTAGGTGCTGCGCGGCCAGAAGTACCCGCGCAACCCGTCGCCCTTCGTGCGGGGCACGACGTGCACGTGCAGGTGCGGGACGCTCTGGCTGACGACGTTGTTCATGGCGACGAACGTGCCCTGCGCGCCGAGCGCCTCGGTGATCGACGTGGCCACCCGCTGGGCGACGGCGAAGAACGGCTCGAGCAGCGCCGTCGGGAGGTCCGGCAGGGTGACCACATGTGCGCGCGGCACGAGCAGGACGTGCCCCTTGAACACCGGCCGGGCGTCGAGGAACGCCACCGTTTCCGGGGTGCGTAGCACGACGTGCGCCGCCACGCCGTGCGCCGCCACGCCGTGCGCCGCCACGCCGTGCTCGTACGCTTGCCACCACCGCACCGCACCGCACCGCCACCACGCACCGGCCGTCGCGGTGGTAACCGGTCGTCGGATCCGTGCCGCACTCCTGCAGCGGGCTACCGAGGACGTTGCGCTCCGTCATGCCTCGATCATCGCAGCCCGGGGATGCCGCGTCCCTGGGGGACGCCACCCGGAGCTGCGGCGCCCCCCGGGCGGGGTCGCGGTCGACCGGTCCCCGGCGGGGCCGGTGTCCCCGGAGCGCA